>JAISYD010000024.1 GCA_031270145.1 Planctomycetota bacterium | reverse complement strand
CAGGAAACCGAGACCATTCAGCAGACACGGGCCGGAGTAATTGAAATGGCCCGCGTCAACACCGTGCCCCTGGCGGAGTTCGTGAAGGAGCTGGGCGTGATCACCCTGCCCTACGTGTTCGCCTCGCCCGAACACCAGAAGCGGGTGGTGGCCGGGGAAATCGGGGACGGGATTGCCGCCTCCTTCGAGAAGGCCGGACTCAAGCTCATCTGCTGGTTCCATGCCGGTTCCCGCCATTTCTACACGGCCAGGAAACCCATCAAGGGGGTGGCGGACGTGAAGGGGATGAAGCTGCGCGTCCAGCCGGCCCAGATTTCCATCAAGATGGTGGAGCTCATGGGAGGATCGCCCACGCCCATGAACTATTCCGAGGTCTACAGCGCCCTCCAGACCGGCGTGATCGACGGGGCCGAGAACGACTACGTGAGTTACTACACCTCCAGCCATTACGAGGTCGCCAAGAACATATCCGAGGACGGCCACCTGTCTCCGCCCGCGGTCATAATCATGAACAAGGACAAGTTCGACTCCCTGTCCCCCGAGTACCGGAAGATTCTCCTGGACGCCGGGCGCCAGGCCATGGACTTCGAGTTCAAGGCCATGATGGACTTCGAGGACGAATCCAAGGCCATGGTGGTCAAGGCCGGCGTCCAGGTGTTCTCCGTGGACGTGACCGAATTCCAGAAGGCGGTGGCCCCGATCTACGCCGAATACCCCGAGTTCGATTCCCTATTGAAGAAGATCCGGGCGTTGCAGTAGTTTTTTGCCGCTGGCGGCATAACGGCGCATAACTCCGTTCCTCCCCTTTTTCGAGGCGGGGGGAAAGGGGATTGTCTTTGGGAAGGGTAATTCATGCGCGCCTTACTGACGATCCTGCGCCGGGCGGAAAGGCCGATCAGCCTTCTCCTGGACCTGGCCAGCGTGGGCCTCTTGGCCGCCCTGGTCGTCATCATTTTCCAGGAAGTGGTCATGCGCTATGTCTTCAACCGCCCCGGAAAATGGAGCGAGGAGCTGGCCATAGCCATGCTCATCTGGTTCGGTTATCTCGGGATCGCCGTTGGCTACCGCGATGACAGGCACCTGTCGCTGACCTTCTTTTCCGACCGGCTGCCGGCGGCGGGCCAAAAAATCATCCTCGTCTTTTCGGACTTGGCGGTGCTCGCCTTCTGCCTCCTCATGGCTTGGCAGGGCGTGAAGGTGGCGAAGCTTGACGCCATCAACACCATGCCGGCCACCGGCATCGCCATGTCCTGGGTAAGCGCTGTCCTGACCGTGGCCGGCTGCGCCATGACCCTCGAAGGCGTCATCCGGATTCTCGCCCGCCTGTTCCCGGAAGCCCCCCGGGGGGCGCCGGCCGCGGAGGCTTCCGAATGAGCCCCAACCTTCCCGCCATCGCCATCCTGCTCTGCTCGTTCTTCGGCTTGATGCTCCTCCGGGTTCCCATAGCTTTTTCCCTGGGGATGTCTTCGGTCTTCACCGTGTGGTACCTGGGGCTTCCCCTGATAATCGTGTTCCAGAAGATGGTCGCTGGGCTGCAAAGCTTCACTTTCCTCGCCGTGCCCTTCTTTATCCTCGTAGGCCTGATCATGTCCGAGGGCGGCATCTCCACCAGGCTTATCGATTTTTCCAACCTGCTTATCGGGCGCGTGCGGGGCGGGTTGGCCCTGGTGAACGTGCTGGCCAGCACCTTTTTCGGCGGCATTTCCGGCTCATCGGTGGCCGACGTCTCCTCCATCGGCTCCATGCTCATCCCCATGATGAAGGAAAAGGGCTACGACAGCGACTATTCCGTCGCCGTCACCGTCACTTCCTCGGTGCAGGGCGTACTCATCCCCCCCAGCCAGAACATGATCTACTATTCGCTGGCGGCCGGCGGCCTGTCGGTGGGCAGTCTGTTCATGGCCGGCTACATTCCGGGCGTCTGCCTGGGGCTGGCGCTGGGCGTCGTGACCTGGAAGATAGCCCGCGACCGGAATTACCCCTACAGCGATCCAATTCCCCGGGGCAGGCGGCTCCGGGTGGTGCTTGACGCCTTGATCGGCCTCACCACCGTCGTGGTGATCATCGGCGGCATCATCGGCGGCGTCTTCACCGCCACCGAGGCGGCGGCGGTGGCCACCGTGTATGTGCTCGCCATTTCCCTCTTCTACTACCGGAGCCTCACCGCCGCCGGGATATGGAACCTGCTCAGGTCCGCCATCGGGATGCTCTCGGTGATCCTGGCCATCATCGGTACCTCCAGCGCTTTCGGCTGGCTCCTAGCCTATCTGAGGGTCCCCATGCTCGTCATGCAGGCCCTGCTGTCCCTGTCGGAAAACCCCGTTGTCGTCATGCTTATCGTTAACGCGCTTCTCCTGGCGCTCGGGATGGTGATGGACATGGGCATCCTGATCCTCCTGGTGACCCCCCTCCTCATTCCGGTCGTGGACAAGATCGGGATGTCGCGCATCCAGTTCGGCATCGTGCTGCTGCTGAATCTCGGCATCGGCCTGTGCACGCCCCCGGTCGGCACCTCCCTTTTCATCGGCTGCGCCATAGCCAGGATCCGCATCGAGGATTCCATCCGGGCGCTGTTTCCCTTTTACGCCGCCATGTTCGCCGTGGTGCTCCTGGCCACCTATTGGCCGGCGTTTTCGCTTTGGCTGCCGGGCGTCCTTCTGTGACGAAAGGAGCGGGCGGCGGACGAAACTATAATGGCCCGGGAATTTAAGACGGCGGATTAAGTAACGGTTCGCCGAAATGACCGCCTGCGACGAAAGGAACAAAAATGGCGGATGAAAAACCGGGCGGGAGCGTTTTCCTGGCCCTGCAGGAATGGCTGGGCCTGGCCTTTTTCGCGGTCATGTGCGTCCTCTTGCTGCTGCAGTTGATCTCCCGCTACTTCTTCAGCCGGCCGCTCCTGTTCACGGAGGAGTTTTCGCGTTTCTGCTACGTCTGGATAGCCTTCATCGGCCTGGCCGTGGCGCATCGCCGCAACGACCACATCCGCATCGACCTTTTCGTGGGCTGGCTGCCGGAGCGGGCGCGCCGGATTTGGGAGGCGGCGGTCGCCGTCGCTTCCATCGCCATCCTCGGCTGTCTTGGCTGGCGGGGAGTCGAGTACCTGTTCTTCAACGCCTATAGCGTCGCCTCCTCGGTCGATTTTCCCCTCTACTACGTTTATGCCGCTCTGCCCGCCGGCTGCGTTCTGGGCATCGCCAACCTGGCTTGCCGGCTGTTCGCCCGGCCGCGGGACGGCGGACGCGCGGAAAGGGAACAATAATGCTCCTGACCTGTTTCTTCCTGGTGATGGCCTTTATGCTTGTCGCCGGCTTCCCCATCTACCTTGCGATGATCGGGGCGTCGCTGTTCTATGCCTCGTTCCACCCCGACCTCTCGCTGCTCATTGCCGTCCAGAAAATTGTGAACGGCCCCAATTCCTTCACTCTCCTGGCCGTGCCCTTCTTCATCTTCGCGGGGCAGGTAATGAACTCCGGCGGCGTGACCGAACGCATTTTCGGCTTCGCCAACAGCCTGATCGGGCATTGCCGCGGAGGGCTGGGCTACGTCAACGTCTTCGCCAGCCTTCTCTTCGCCGGCATGTCAGGCTCGGCCATAGCCGACGCCGGGGGCCTGGGGATGATTGAGATAAAGGCCATGCGCGACGCCGGCTACGACGACGACTTCAGCATCGGCGTCACCGCCTCCTCCTCGATAATCGGTCCCATCATACCCCCAAGCATCCCCATGGTCGTCTACGGCGCGGTGTCCGGCGTCTCCATAGGCGGCCTTTTCGTGGGCGGCGTGGTCCCGGGGCTGCTGATGGCCCTCACCCTCGGGGTAATGGTTTTTTTGGTCTCGCGCCGGCGCCGCTACGTCGTCCTGCCCCGGCAGTCCCGGCGGGAGAAGGCCGCCGCCTTCCGGCGGGCTTTCCTGTCTCTTCTCACCCCCGTCATCATCATCGGCGGCATCTGGCTGGGATATTTTACGCCCACCGAGGCCGCCTTCGTCAGCATTTTTTACGCCCTCGTCGTCGCCGTTTTCATATACCGGGAACAGAAAATCTCCGCCCTGCCGGGCCTGGCCCTGGAAACGCTGCGCACCGTGGGACCGGCCATAATGATCGTGGCGGCCGCCAACGCTTTCGGCTGGATCATGAACTTCGAAAAGGTGGACGTCTACCTGATGAAGCTCCTGTTCGGCTTCACC
This sequence comes from Planctomycetota bacterium, assembly GCA_031270145.1. GTDB lineage: Bacteria > Planctomycetota > SZUA-567 > SZUA-567 > SZUA-567 > JAJBSZ01. Next base: position 2,741 of record JAISYD010000024.1, on the reverse strand, counting down.
ACCAACAAGTACCTGATACTTCTCCTTATCAACGTCCTGCTGCTGCTCATGGGAATGTTCCTGGAAGTGGTGGCGGCCATCATGATCATGCTCCCCCTGGCGGCGCCGGTCGTGGCCATGCTGGGCATCCATCCCATCCATTTCGGGGTCATCGTCGTGCTCAACCTGATGATAGGGCTTCTCACCCCGCCGGTGGGGTTCGTCCTCTACATCCTCGCCTCGGTCGCCCAAAAGCCGGTGGATCAGGTGATCCGCATCTGCCTTCCTTGGACGGCGCCGCTCCTGGCGGTGCTGGGTCTGGTGACCTATATTCCGGAACTCGTCATGTTCCTGCCCCGTCTGCTTGGCTTCGCCAATTGAGGAAAATCGGCAAAGGAAAGGATCGGCACATGCTGGAGATTGGAGTGGTGGGCGCCGGCGTCTACGGCCGGACGCATCTTGGCGCTTTCAAACAACGTGAGCGCTTGTCGGGGGATATGCGTCTGGCCGCCTTCGCGGAAATCAACGCCGAAGTCCGCCGGACCGCCGAACGGGATTTCGGGGTCAGGGGCTATCCGAGCTTGGCGGAAATGCTCGGGAAGGAAAGACTGGACGGCGTGACCGTGGCCACCCCGGATCACCTACATCACCGCGCGGTTGTGGAATGCCTGGAGGGCGGGAGGCACGTCTTTGTGGAAAAACCCCTTTCCACCGACGTCGGCGAGGCCAGGGAGATGGCCGAACTGGCCGAAAGGAAGGGACTGCTGCTTCAGGTTGATTTCCACAAGCGTTTCGATCCCTACCACGTCGATCTCAAGCTGCGCCTGCGGGACGGCCAGTTGGGACGGCTTGAATACGGCTATTGCTGGATGGAGGACGTCCTGCGCATCGGTACCGGCGTCATCGGCCAGTCCCACTGGGGCGCCGGCGGCTCGCCGGCCTGGTTCCTGGGCATCCACATGATCGATCTCACCTGCTGGCTGATGGACTTTCCGGAACCGGTCAAGGTCTACGCCACCGGCGCCAAGGGCAAGCTCGCGTCGCTCGGGCACGACATCTACGATTCGATCAAGGCCACGGTGACCTATGCCAACGGAGTCGCCGTCACCTACGACACGGCGGTCGTCCTCCCCAATTCCCACGAGGCGGTGGTGCGCCAGGGCGTCAAGATGGTGGGGACGGAAGGCATCCTGGTGGTGGACAGCCAGTACCGGGGCGCGCGCGGCTGTACCACGGCCGGGGGGATGGAAACGCCCAATTGCGGCGGTTTCGGACGGAAGATTGCGAAAAACGGCGAAGTGGTGCAATCCGGCTACATCAACGATTCGCTGGTGGACTTTGTGGACAACCTTGCGGAACTCCGGAAAGGAACGCCCCTGTCCGCCCTGGCCGGCAGATACGCTTCGGCCCGGGAGGGTCTGATCTCCACCCGCATCGGGGTGGCGATCCACCAGTCCCTGGCCGGCGGAAACCTAGTCCAAGTTCCTCAATGAAAGCGGAAAAGGCCGACTTGCCGTTTGCCGGCGCCCGGAAATGCGGTATACTAAAGGGGGAGGCGTCTTGCGCTGCGGGGCGCATAATTGCAATCGTGACAGCCGGGCGCAAAATGTCTCCCGGTCGTCATTCCATGTTTGGCGGGGCGGAATGGAAATATTGGTCGGACTTAGCGGAGGCGTTGATTCGGCGGTGACCGCCGCCCTTTTGCAAGCCCGAGGCCACCGGGTGACCGGGGCGGCCATGAGCCTGTGGCGGGAGGGCAAGTATCGTGGCGGCGGGAAGGACGCCTGTTTCGGCGCCGGCGAAAAGGAGGACATCGCGGCGGCCGGCGATGTCTGCCGCCGGCTCGGCATCCCCTTCCGCGTTTTCGATTGCTCCGACGCCTACGAAAAAATCGTCCTGGAAAACTTCCGCCGCGAATACCTGGCCGGCCGCACTCCCAATCCCTGCGTGCGCTGCAACAGCCTGGTCAAATTCGGCGTCCTGCCGGAGCTGGCGGCGGCTGCGGGACTGGCCTTTGATCGCTTCGCCACCGGCCATTACGCCAGGATCGAGGCCGGCGGCGGCCGGACGCGGCTGTTCCGGGGCCTGGATCCGGCCAAGGATCAATCGTATTTTCTCTACCGGCTGGGACAGGAGCAACTGGCGAGGATACTGATGCCGCTGGGCGAACTGACCAAGGGCGAGGTGCGGGAGCTGGCCCGCGAGTTTTCGCTGCCCCAGCACGACAAGCCCGACAGTCAGGATTTCTACAGCGGGGATCACCGGGAGCTTTTAGGCGTCGAAGACCGGCCCGGCCCCATAGTCGACGCCGCCGGGAAGACGCTGGGGCGGCACAACGGCTGCTGGAATTTCACCATCGGCCAGCGCAAGGGGCTCGGGGTGGCGCATCCCACGCCCCTCTATGTGCGGGAAATCAACCCGGAACGCAACGAAGTGGTGGTGGGCGGGTTCGGGGCGGCGCTGAGCCATCGCCTGACGGCGGCGGATTGCAATTGGCTCTCGATTCCGGCGCCCGAGGAACCCTTCGAGGCCGGCCTGCGGGTGCGCTCCAGCGGCGACATCGTCCCTTGCCGGGTGGCGCCGGGGCGGGACGGCGGTTTCGCCGCCGAATTCCCGGACGGCGTCCTGGCGGCGGCGCCGGGGCAGTCGGCGGTTCTTTACCGGGGCGACATGCTGCTTGGCGGCGGCGTCATCGCCTCGGCCGGCTAAAGGTTCTTCCGTATGGACGCGCGGACGGAAAACCACGCGGTTTTGCCGGAGGT
>JAISYD010000062.1 GCA_031270145.1 Planctomycetota bacterium | reverse complement strand
CACCGGCTTCTTCCTTGGCGCCGCCGCCGGCGACCGAGGCCGAAAAATAAGCGTATGGACGATCCACATCCCTAAAGACAGGGAGATGAGACGCCATGGTCAAAGAGACCCCTTTTGTTCCGGTGAATGTCAAGTGTCCGTTTTGCGAAACCGAATCCACCCACCGCTACATCAAATCCCGCATGTTCCAGCCGGATTTGCTGGAAGAAGACACCCATGTCGTCACCTACAAGTGGGAGAATCCGGAATTCGCCCAGGTGCGGCCCAACCTTTATCACATTTGGCATTGTCCAGCCTGCCATTTTTGCGACGAGAAGGAGACCTTCCGAGGCGAGGACAAGTCGAGCGGCAAACTTGAGTTGATCAAGGAAAAACTGCTTATCCATTCCCGCATGCCGAAAAGCATGATCTCCCGCATGGGCGGGGCCATTGATTTCAGCCATGACAATTATTCCATGGAATCGGCGATCCTGGCGCACCTGCTGGCCATTTATGAGCAGGAATTGCTTTCGCCCAGCATGCGCCAGCACGCGAAACTCGCTCGCTTCTATCTCCGCCTGGCTTGGCTGTACCGGGAAAAAGCGGCGCTGGAGCTGCCGGAGGAGGCGGTTCCGGCCGGCTTTGAATCTTTTGCCGCCTTTTTGCAAAGCTTCAAGGCCGAATGGCCGGGCATCCCGGTCGAGGAGGGTCCGGCGCTGGACGTCGCCATGGCCCGCTACCAGGACATCCTGAATTTCTCCAGCGGCGCCGATTTGAAATACGAAATCAACATCATGAACCTCCTTATCGCCATCCTCCGGCGCAACCGCCGCAACGCCGAGGCGCTGAAGATGCTGCGAGCCGTCTTCTCGGCCGCCACCAAGGCCCGGCAAATCGCCCGCGCCGCCATCCAGAAGGGCGTGAACGCGGTCCAGCAGCAGAACCTCCTGAACTTCGCCGCCGGGGTCATCGAAAAAACCACGGAACTGGCGGAACAGCTTGGCGACATCGTCTTCAACGAGGAGTTGCCGGCCGCCAAGGAGGCGGTGCTGAAGATGGGGCCGGTTGACGCCAAAACCGTGGTCGCCAAACTGCGGGAACTGAAGTTCGCCGACATCACCTGCCGCCGCCTCGGGAAGATGTTTGAAAAACAGGCGATGAAAAAATAGGGAGGCGGGCGCGGGCCGCGCGACCGTTCGCGCCTGGGAGCGGCGGCGGCATTGGCGCCGTCCCTTCCCCGCTCACTTCAGGGCGTAGCGCCCGAGATCGCATTTTTCGGCGTTGACTAGGCTGGCGATCACTTGGCCGACCGGCCAGGGCAACTCGGCCGACACCTGGAGGGGAATGCGGCAATGCTTTTCTAGCCACACCTTTTCGCCGCCCCGGGTGGCGAGTGGATGGCCGGAGAGGTTGGCGCCGTTGGCGCTTGGCTCCACCACCAGGCAAGCGAATTTGCCAAGACCGGGCAGATTAAGCTGCTCCTCGGCAACCACGGTGACGCTGGCTATGACCGGCTTCTGGCGGCTCCCCAGCAGGAAGCTCTGCGAATCGCCGATTTTCCGGAGATCCATGCCCCGCAAACAGTAGATGCTCGACACCATGTCGTGCATGGCCCCGGGGATCGGGAAGGGTGCGCCCGCCTCCTCCCGGCCTAGCTCGTCCACCAGCGAATAGCGGGAAACCGGATCCGGCAGGCCGTTCTCAAGGCGGCTGTCGTATTTGAACTCCAGCCGATCCTTGTAGCGGCGGTGGCGCTCGGAAATGTTGCGGCGCAGCAGATAGCTGTGGCCGTCATTGGCGTCGGCGTAGCTGATGACGCTGTTGTCCACCGGGTAGAAGGCGCCCATGAAGTCGTTCGAGGTCACTTGCAGCTCGAAGACGAAGACCGGGCGGTTTTTCAGCCGGGTCAGGCGTTTGGCGGCGAGGCGGAGGGTGCCGGCCGGCAAACCCCGCCACTTGGCCTGGAAGACCAGCTCCTCGCCCGGCTTCACATGCGACTGGAGGCGGATGGGGCGGTTCTGGATGGATTGGTAGCGCGAGCGGTAATCGGCGCTCTGATCCAGCTCCTCGGAGATTTTTTCCTCCGCCCGCATTTCGGCGGCGGCCTGCTCGGATAAATTCCGGTGGCTGAAAAAACGGGGCAGATCCAAGGCGGACAAGGGCCTGGCCGCCCAGCCAGCCATGGCTAGGGCGGCGACAAGGCAGGAAAGCGCCTTGATCGCGCAACGCTGTTTAGTCATTTTCGCCTTGTTTTCAGGCCGGGCCGGAGCACCCGGTTGTCGCTGGGTGAAGATCATACCCGATCATCGGCCGGAAGTCCAGATTTATTTCAGCGAAAATTTTCGCGGCCGCCAGCGCAAGGCCGGGAGCAAAATGTCCGCCGCTCAAAGAGGTTGCGTGGCGGCTTCATCGCCGGGCGGCGTCGGTTTTTTTCATCATGATGTCCAGGATTACCTTGTCGGTCTGCCGCATCCCCTCCACGGCGAGCGGGGATTGGAGACCGGACGGGGCTAGATTCCGGCCGATCCGCCCAAAGCGGCTTCATCGCCGGGCGGCGTCGGTTTTTTCAGCATGATGTCCAGGATTGCCTTGTCGGTCTGCCGCATCCCCTCCACGGCGAGCGGGGATTGGAGACCGGACGGGGCTATATTCCGGCCGATCCGCCCAAATAGGCTTGGCGCACCAGATCGTTACGCTCAAGTTCCCTGGCGCCGCCGCTCAGCACGATCCTCCCCGATTGC
>JAISYD010000314.1 GCA_031270145.1 Planctomycetota bacterium | reverse complement strand
GACCTTTATTCATTGGGCGCAATCTGGCACCAGGCGCTATTAGGCGAGCCGGTGTTCAAGGGCGCCGTCCCGGAGGAAACGCTAAGGCTGCACCTGGAACAGCCGCCGACGCCGCCGCGAGAAAAGGATCCGCGGCTTTCAGCCGCAACCTCCGGGCTGATCGTCAGGTTGCTGGAAAAAGATCGGGACGCCCGCCCCAGGACGCCAGCCGAATTCCTTCGCCGGCTGGCGGAACATCCGCTGTTCGCGGAGACGGAAAACCCGGTTGGGCCGATGGCGACGCCCGTGGAGGAAATTGTATCGCAACCATAATAAGCAACCCGGTTTCAACAAGGATGAATCCATGCGCCGTTTCCTTTTCATAATCGTCTTCCTGGCCGTGCCTGGCCGAACCTCCACGGCCGGGGCGGTGGAGTCAGGCCCCCGGCTCATGTCAAGCTGGATCGACGCCTCCACGCCAGACGGCTGGCTTGGCCGGCGCTATATGGAGGGCAATGAGATATTCGCCGAGGAATTCGACTCGAACGGCGACTCGCGCATCGACATATGGCGCTTTTACCACCGCGGCGTCCTTACTTCCGAGGAGCGCGACCTTTCCGGCAACGGTCGGGTCGACTGCGTCAGCCGCTGGGATCCCAGAAGCCACCGCCTCCTTTCCTTTGGCCGTGACAGCCGGAAGCGGGGCGTCTATGATCTGGAAATCTCCCGCTCCGGCGGGCGGGATTGGGAAATCCGCGAGGATCGCAACCTGGACGGAATTACTGACCGGGTGCTTTTCATTCGCGGGCCGGACGACCTCTTCGAGCGCTTGGGCATCAACCTGCCCATCCAGGAAGACCTTATTGATCGCATCCCGATGGAATTTTGGCGCGAACTCTGGTCGGACGATTCCTTCACCTCGGTCATAACCGACTACAGCCGCTTCAGCCGGGGCCGGTTGACCCAATACGGGGAATGGGAAGGCAACGGGGTGAAATGGCGTCGGGCGAAAACGGGTTCGCCGCCGCCCCCATCCCGGTCCGCCAATATCGACGGCGCGGCCATTCCGCCGGATCTGACGCCAACCGCCAGGGGCGAAACCACCGATCCCGTCCCGTCCGTGTCGGAACCATACGCCGAACCTGTAGCCGCCCCCTATGTGATCGACTCCTATCCGGAGGAACCCCGGGCCGCGCCGGAAAGACCGACGCTAAGCGACCGCACCCGCTACGATAGTCTGCCTCCGGGCGAATCGGCCGCCAGATCGCTTCCGGCTCCCATGCGCCCGCCCGGAGTTGGACCCCGGCGCTGACCGGCGGTTGGAGGATTGTCGACATGACGTCAGTTGGCGCTCAACCCCAAACCGGCGATTTTGGCCCGGAAAGCTGGATCAACCGGGATATATCGTGGCTGGCTTTCAACGAGCGGGTGCTTGCCTATGCCGAGGACATAACCCTGCCCCTCCTCGACCGGGTCAAGTTCCTGGCCATAGTCTTCTCCAACCTTGATGAATTCTTTATGGTGCGCATGGCCCTGATCCGCCGGGCGATGAAGGCGGGCGACCCCAACCTGGGGCCGGACGGCATGACGCCCCGGCAATTGCTGGACGCGGTCAGGGAAAGATCCCGGCAAATGATGGAACGGGCCGGCCGCTCCTGGATCGACGACATCCTGCCGGCCCTCCGGGCCTCCAGCGTGGACATTGTGGAACCGGCCGATTTGGGGGACGCCGACCGGAAATATATGGCCGGGGTATTCCAGGATTCGATTCTGCCGGTGCTGACCCCACTGGTGGTCGACAGCACCCATCCCTTTCCCCTGCTTTCCTCGGGTCTTGTCTACATCCTGCTCCGCACCCGGGCCCGCACCGACGTCAAGGGCGGTTTTTTCAGCAAGGCCGACGCCGTGCTGGTGCAAATCCCGCCCGGCCTGGATCGCTTCATCGAATTGCCGCGCCAGGACGGCAAATCCAGGTTCATCCTCCTCGACGACGCGGTGATCATGTTCGCCGGCGAAATTATCGGCGGTTACGACATTTTGGGCGCCCATCCCTTCCGCATCCTCCGGGACGCCGACTTGAACATCGACGGCGACCGCTCGGAGGATCTAATCTTAGCCGTCCAGGACGGGCTCAAACGCAGCCGCTGGGGCCTGCCGGTGCAACTGACGGTGAAAAGCGGAGCGCCGGAATCGGAGGCGGCGTATCTCTCGAACCGCCTGGAACTGGACGCGGCCGATGTTTTCCGCCAGTCCGGCATGCTTGACGCCAAAGGTCTATTCGGGTTGCTGTCCCGCATCGACCGTCCGGACCTGGTGGAAAAGCCGTGGCCCCCCCAAGAACATCCATCCCTGCCAATCGTCGGCGACATATTCGAGCAAATCGCGGCCAGGGACGTGATCCTCTCCCTTCCCTATCAATCCTTCGATCCCGTGACCCGGCTCATCGAAACCGCCGCCGACGATCCGGACGTCCTCGCCATAAAGATCACCCTTTACCGGGTGAGCGGCCAGAGCCCGCTGGTACGGGCGCTGATCCGCGCGGCAGAGCACAAGAAGCAGGTTACCGCCCTGGTCGAGCTCCAGGCCCGCTTCGACGAGGAGGCCAACATAACCTGGGCGCAAAGGCTCGACGCGGCCGGGGCGCACGTCATCTACGGGGTGGTCGGCTACAAGACCCATTCGAAGGCGGCCCTAATCATCAGGCGCGAGACCGGCGGCATCCGCCGCTATTGCCATCTCGCCACCGGCAATTACAACGACCGCACCGCCAGGCAATACACCGATCTCGGCCTGTTCACGGCCGACCCGGCCTTCGGGGCCGACATCTCGTCCTTTTTCAACGTCATCACCGGCTACAGTCTGCCGCCCGTGTGGAACCACATCGAAATGGCGCCGACCGGCCTAAGGGCCAGAACCATCGCCATGATCCGCCGCGAAATCGAGAAGCAAACCCCGGAAACCCGCGGCCACATCCGGGCCAAGATGAATTCGCTAAACGACCCCGACATCATCCGCGAACTCTACCTGGCCAGCCGGGCCGGAGTGAAAATCGAACTGCTGGTGCGCGGCATCTGTCGCCTGCGCCCCGGCGTGCCCGGCCTTTCGGAAAACATCACGGTGCGCTCGGTAGTGGATCGCTTTCTTGAGCATCCCCGCATATTCCATTACCGGAACGGCGGCGACGACGAGATATACCTTTCCTCGGCCGACTGGATGGAGCGGAACATGGACCGCCGCCTGGAACTGCTGTTCCCTATAAACGATCCCGCCTGCCGGGAAGAGGCGCTGGCGTCGCTGAATGCCGGTTTTTCCGACAACGTAGGCGCCTGGGAGTTGCGGCCCGACGGCAACTATGCGCGCGTGCGACCGGCTCCGCGCGAACCGGCGTTCCGTAGCCAGGCCATGCTTTACGTCCGGGCGGAGGAGATGGCGGCAAGATCCCGCGTGGAAAAAAGACATAATGTTTTCCGCGTCAGGAGAAAATCGACGGAGAAAAACAAGAAATGACCGACCAGGAAAAACCACGCCGTTTTCCGTCCGGCCGCCTGCTGCGCTGCGCCGCGATCATCGCGCTCGCGGTCGCCCTGGCCTGGCTCGCCGCCTGGCTCGCCCAACGCTCCCTCCGCACGCAAATCCGGAAACGGGCCGTCCAGTCCTGGCTGGATGAAAAACTGAACGCCGATGTGTCGTTCCTCGGCGACATGACGGTGCGGGTCAACTTGATCCGGCCATCCCGCCTCGCCTTCAGCAACGTGGAGATCGAGCATCCAAGCGCCGCCTTCCCCGGAAAATTCCTGGTGGCCGGCCGCATCGAGGCGAAAGCCCAGCCCTGGGCTCTCGCCGTACTTTGGCCGGATCGCCTTGACCTATCCATCCGCGACTTCCGCCTAGCCATTGAAGAAGACGAAACGGGGGAATGGAGCTTAGACGGCTTGGCGCACCCCATCAACGCCGCCGAGACCAGCGCCTTTCCCTTTCCGACGCCCGCGATATCGTCCTGGCGGGCGGAATTCCTTAATGGCCTGTTCGCCCTGCGGCGACATGGCCATGAGCTTGGCGTCGGGCTTACCGGCGAGGCCTCCGGCGCCGTTGGCGGGGACAGGATCGCCCTAACCTTCGGCAAGACCGATTTCACCTTCGGCAAAACGGATGGTTCCGGCCGCAAATGGACCGGCAATGCGGGGCCAATTTCCGCCGTCATCTCCACCACCCACCCGGCAATCGGCCGATTGGCGCTTTTTCCGGAGCGTTGCGATATCAAAGTCGCGAATCTGCCGGCCGCCATCCTGCATTTCATCATCGCCGGCCTGCCCGTGGATGACGCTCCCGGGGAATTCACCGGAACGATCAAACTGCGTCCACTTCCGGATGCCTTAGCCGTTTTGACGGTGGAGGGGGAACTTGGCGACGCGCCTTTGACCTCCCTGGGTCTGCCCCACCGGGTTCCCGTCAGCGTCTCCTGGCCCATTGGACCGAAAAAACCGGATATGCGGGCGGACATACGCCTCGGGCCTCCAGGGTTCGGCGCCATCGAAATCAGCCTGCCGCTGGACGAAGCTGGGAAACCGCGCCTCCTTTCGCTTAGGGGCGACGTAGCGGTCCTGGATCACCTGTTTTCCTTATTCGCCAGCCGAAGCGACTGGACCGAATGGCTGACGCTCGCCTTTCCCGTGGTTGAATGGCGCTCCGCCAGTTGGCTGGGCTTCGGCTGGTCCGGCGACAACATGTCGCTCTCGCTGACCCGCACCGCCTCGGGATTGCGCTTTTCCGGCGGGGCCGACTTCGTCGGCGGCCGAGTACGCCTTGATATGACGCCCCAACAGGAGAATATCCCCATCAGCGTCACGGTCGATGGGGGCGATGCCCGCATTTTCACCGAGGCGCTCGCCTCCGGCCTTCCCGAAGCCTTCCGAGCCACGCTGTCTTCCGGCAACATCACCCTCACTTGGCGGGGGATACCGGACGCGATAGGTTCTTTCCGCTTCTGGGGCGCTGGATTTGTCTTCTCGAAGCCGATAATCCGCATGGCAGAAAGCGGCGAATGGTGGGGCGGCCTGACCGGCGTCGCCAAGAAGATCTCGGACGCGCTCCCCGCCTGGGGTGGCGGCGACGCCAACGGCATCTTGGGCCTGACCACCCTGCCCGAACTCCGTCCGGGACAAATATCAATTGTCGCCAATCGCAACGAGAGCGGCCAGTTTGGCCTGGAGTTCCGCTCGCACGGGCAAATTTTCGGCCAAATGGCCGGCTACCTGGAGAAAAACGGCGACAGCGGCTGGCAAGGGGAAATTCTCCTGTTCGGCCCATCCCGACTTATTGACGAAACGGCAAAAGCCAATCCCGGCCTGGGCCGGGCCATAAGCGGATTGGCGAACGGATCCGGACTTAGAATGACCTTTCAGATCGATGCGGATGGCTCCCTCATGTTCGACTTCCCCTTCCTGCAAGAAGCCGAAGCCTTGATGGGAGGGATGCCAGGCAATCCGGAGGCGGGGGAATGAAAATCCGTCCTTACAGTTCCGGATTTATCAATTGGTGCGCGGGCGGCCTTTTGGCCGCGCTTTTATCCCTACTCGCCGCCTATCCGGCGTTGGGGGCCGAGGGCGATGGCTGGCGACCGCTCTTGATCGCCCGCTTCGGGGACGTCGACGCCATCGACGCCGAGGAAGGACATCTCGCGTCCTTCCTGCGCGGCATCCGCAACGATGGCCGTTACGCCCCTCCGCTCCGTTCCCTAATAGGCCCGGAAATACGCAACCCCACCTTCTTCGGCTTGCTTGACGGCGCCTGGCTGGAGGCGGTCCTTTTTGTCCCGCCGAATCCGGGAGGGCTCGGCCTGGTCTGGGTTTTTCCGGCTGAGAATCGGGACGAATACATGAACCAACTGGCCGGCCAGGGCCTATCCTGGTTCGACGGCATGGATGGAATAACGATTCTCCGGGAAATGGACGCGAACGGCGCTTTCCGCGACTGGTGCATGGAATGGTTGCCGGGCGAAGTGGCGTTCTTCAGCAAAAGCCGGGCGGCGTTGGCCGCCGCCGTACGGATATACGCCAAAAACGGCGCCGTCCGCGGTTTGTTGGCCGAGGTTCCCGGAGCGCCATCCCCCGATCTGGCGCTCCGCCTGGATCCGGCCCGCCTCTCCGCTTGGCAGGATCGGGAGCCGGGAAGCTATTGGTGGCGGGAAAACATCGAATTGTTGACCCGCGACCTTTTGAACCGCTGGCGGCCGGGTTCGGCCAGGATCAAATTGATCCGCGATTTGGCGAACGAATTCGCCGCCTGGCCGCTATCCCTGGAAAGGCTGGATTTGCGCCTGTGGCTCGAGGAGGGCGGCGTGGAAGGACGGCTGGACGCGGTTGGAGCCTTTTCGCCCCGCGGCGCCCTGTCGGAGCTCGAGAGTCTCCGTCATTTGCCGGATCGCTCGGCCCTGGCCTACGCCGTCGCCGTGGGCCGGGAAAAACTCCGGGAAGCCGGCGACAGCTTCCGCCGCCTCCTTTTGGGCGCGGCCGGCGGCGCGGTAGGCGCCGAGGCCAGGGAGACGGCGTTTTCGCTGTTCTCGCTCCTCCAGCGCGCCGGTCCCCGGCAAGCGGCGGCGGCCTGGGTACCGCCGCCATCCGGCAGTCCCGACCTTGGCGCCGCCAGGCTCCTCGTCATTGAATGGGACGATCCGGACGCCTTGACTTCCGCCTGGAGCACCGTCATCCAAGCCGCCCAGCCGAATTCCCCGGCGGCCCGGGCCCTGGCGCAAATGGGGCTGGCTCTTTCGCTTGCGCCCTGCCCCGGCATGTCCGACGCGTTTGAGGCTAGGCTCAGCCCGGTCGACGACGCATCGTTGCCGGCCTATGCCGATCTGTTGTTTGTTTTCCGCCGGAGCGGCTCCTGGACGGCGTTGGCGTCCGGTGCCGGCCGGATCGACCTTATGACGCGACGGGCGGTGACCGGCTACCTGGCCGGCTTGGCCGGCACGGCCGCCGCCGAGTCCGGGCCGGGAGGGGCCGACATCCGCGAAACCTTCACCCGCATGGGCCGCAGGGGAGCGGACATCCTGGCTTTTTCCGATCCCGTTCGCTTCCTGCAAATGGCCATGATCGATGCGGCCGACTGGCGGCCGCGCCCGCCGGATCAGACCGAGCCTCCGTCGATCCGGATGGCGCGGGAGATGTCCGAATACCGCTCCGGCGGAGTTTGGAGCTTGGCGGGGGAAACCGGCGGCGGAACCTGGACATTCAATGGCGGCATGCCGTGGCCGAGCCTGTCGCATCTCGCCGGGGCGCTTGGCGTCACCGAATCCATCGGCATGGAATAGGCTTGGCGCGGGTTTCACCGTCTCCCGCTCAATACAGGCGAAAAACCGTCGCGCCATAGCGTTTCAGGCGCAGGGTCTCGGCCTTGTCCGGCACTCGGACATTAGCCGCCCCGGTTTTGCGGTAGGGGTTGGATTGCATGCGGCCAAGCAACTCCGCCAGCCGGATTTGCTGTTCCTCGGGAGTGCGGTTGAAGAGGAGCACTCCCGACTCCCCACCGTCCAGCGTGGTCTTTTTAAGGGCGATGACCCCGTCGTGGCCCGAATCGACGCGCTCCAGACGGTTATCCTCGGCGAAGACGCGATGGCCGCGCTTGAGCGAATTCACCTCGCGGATGTAATCGGTCAGATCGTAGTTGGCGCCCTCGTAATCGTGCGGATGCGTGTGGACGACATGGGGTTTTTTGGTGAAGCCGTATTCAAACCCCATGAGGATGAGGACGCCGGAGGAGATCAAGGCCGTCATCAGGTAGTGCTGCTTGATCCGATCCAAATCGCGGTTCCACTCGCCCGCCAGCCGCTCGGTGTCGTGCGACTCGGGGAAGCAGACGGAGGAGAGGCGCCCCTGCCCCGCCCGCATCTGTTCGATGAACCAGTCCTGGCGGTAATCCCACCACTTGCCCGAGTTGAAAACATAGTCGTGGCCGGAGGCGGCGAGGGCCAAAGTCTGTTCCAGGGGACAGCCCAGGGATTCGGCGAAGAAGCGGGTTTCCGCATGTCGGTCCTTGCCCCGCCGGATCAGGAAGCGCCAAAATTCGTCCGGTATCTGGTAGGCAGCGTCGCAACGGAAGCCCCTGACCCCGCAGGACTGGTACATTTCAACCACCGACCACCAATAATCCCATAGATGCCCGCGATCCGGTGAATGCGCGTTGTCGATTTCACTCAGATCCCCCCAGACCACGTAGCCGCCGGGCGCCTTGTCGTCCCTAGCCCCTGGATTCTTGATAGTGCCATCGGCATTCTGCTTATACCAGTCGCGATGATCCCGGGTCAATGGATTGTCGTAAGCGGTGTGGTTGATGACCAGATCCACCATCACCTCGGCGCCCATTTCCCGGCAACCGGCAACGAAGCCGGCCAGTTGCGCCTTTTGGGCGTCAAACTGATCGGAGGGGAAAAAGGCCGGATTGAAGTGGAAATAGTCGCGAATGGCGTAAAGGCTGCCTGAGGCGCCGGTGAGATGAATTGGGTTGATGAATATCCAGTTGAAGCCCATCTCGACCGCCCGCTCCACATGGGCCAGCCACTTGTCCACCGGTCCTAGAAGCGAGGGGAAAAGGTTGTAAATGAAGGGGATGTTCCTGGCCGCCGTCTTAGCCTCGTTCATGCTGGACTCCTAGGCTTAGTCAATCAAAGGCTTCTTGCCGCCATCTCCGATTCTATACTGGAAGCCGTTCTCATCCGCGCCGTTGAGGATTGAGCCGCTTCAACGCCCCGGACAGGAGTTTGCCGACCCGCTCGGTCTCCACCAAAAAGGCGTCGTGCCCATACTGGCTGGGTATATCCGCGTAGGTGACCGACCGGCCGCTCCGGCAGACCGCGTGAACCAGTTGCTGACAGCCTTCCGGCGTGTAAAGCCAATCCGAGGAAAAACTCGCCACCAGCACCTCGGACTCCAGGCGTCCGCAGGCCGCCACCAGATCGCCGCCGCCCCAGCGCTCGGCCGCGTCGTAATAATCCATGGCGCGGATGATGTAAAGATATGAATTGGCGTCAAACCTTTCGACAAAGGACTTGCCCTGGTGGTTTAGGTAGCTCTCCACCTCGAATTCCACGTCAAACCCAGGATCGGGCTTGTCCCTGCTTTGTAGGCGGCGGCCAAACTTGCTGTTCATGCCCTCGTCCGAAAGATAGGTTATGTGGGCCAGCATCCGGGCGGCGGCTAAACCGTGGTCCGGCCGCGAGCGGCTGTAATAATCCCCATGGTTGAAATTCGGATCGTTGATGATGGAATAACGGGCCACGGCGTTGAAGGCCACTCCCTGGGCCGAAAGTTTGGAACTGGCTGCGAGGATGATCGCCTTGGCCACCCGCTCGGGATAGCGCAGAGCCCATTCCAGGGCTTGCTGCCCGCCAAGCGATCCGCCAATCACGGCGTAAAGGCGGCCTATGTCCAGGCGATCCAGGAGTCTAGCCTGGAGCCTGACCCAATCCTCCACCGTTACTTTTGGGAAAGACAGGGCATAGGGGGAGCCGGTGGCGGGATTGAGGCTGGCCGGTCCGGTGGTGCCGTAGCAGGAGCCAAGGATATTGGAGCAGATAACGAAAAAACGGTTAGTGTCAATGGGTTTCCCGGGACCAATCATGGTGTCCCACCAGCCCGGTTTCCTCTGCCGGTATCCGCGGGGGGGCGAATACCCCTCCTGCTTCGCCTTGAAGCGGCCGGAAAGGGTTTTCTCGCCGGCGCTCCGATCCCAGCCGGCGGCATGGGCGTCGCCGGAGAGGGCGTGGGTCACCAGGATGGCATTGTCCCGTCCCGGGGCTAGAGCGCCGTAGGTCTCGTATTCAACCTCCACTTCGGGGATGGAAGTCCCGTTTTCCAGTTGGAACGGGGCTTCCGGCGTCGCCAGGCGGAGGCGGAGCGGCGTCACCCAGCCAATCGAGCCGGGAGAGTCCGGACTATCGGGCGGCGGCCTAACCGACCGGTTGTTCACCATGAAAACATCCCTCGCAAACCGGTTCAGGCAAATTTGGTCGCCTCCACGCGCAGAAAATTCCGGACGTCGCGGGGCGAAGAAAGCTCAAGCGCGCTGTCGACAACCGCGGTCGCCGCCGCGAGGGAGGAATTGCGGATAATCCGTTTCACCTCCGGCATTTGTGGGGGGCTGACCGAAAAATTTCTAAGTCCCAGCCCCAACAGGAACATGACGAAGAGCGGATCGCCGGCCATCTCCCCGCACATGCTGATCGGCACATGGTTGTCGTTGGCCGTCTTGATGACGTTGAGTAGGATGCGCAGGACCGCCGGATGCTCCGGCCGGTAAAGCTGGGCCACCTGCTCGTTGGTGCGATCCACCGCCAGCAGATATTGGATCAGGTCGTTGGTGCCGATGGAGAAGAAATCAACGATGTCGCAGAAATGATCCAGAACCAGCGCCACCGACGGCACCTCCACCATTATCCCAAGCTTCATATCCGGATCATAGGCCGCCCCCTCGTCGGAAAGCCTTTCCTGGACGTTCCTGACCAGGCCGACAACCTTCTGCACCTCTTCGCGCGAGCACACCATGGGGATTAGAAGCTTCACTTCGCCAAAGGCCGAGGCGCGGCAGATGGCGCGGAGCTGAGCTCGAAAAACGTCAGGGTTGGCCAGGCAATAGCGGATGGCGCGGCAGCCAAGGCCGGGATTCCTCTCGGTCAGATAACTGTCGTTGTCCTGGAGATGGAAGTCCTTGTCGTAACCGAGATCCAGGGTCCGGATGGTCACCGGCCGGCCGCTCATGGCCTTCACCACCCGCGAATAGGCGTCAAAATGCACTTCCTCGTTCGGCTCTCCCTTGTTGTCGACATAAAGGAATTCGGTGCGGTAAAGCCCGATGCCGTCGGCGTGATTTCGGATAATGGAATCGGTCTCGTGGGGGAACTCTATGTTGCCCTGTATGTAAATCCGGCAGCCGTCCATGGTCACGGTAGGCCAGCCGGCCTCGGACATCAATTCCACCCCGAAGCGCCGGTAGTCGGCCTGGATCTTCTCGTAAGCGGTCCTGGTGTTGTCCTGCGGCTGTACAATCAGCAATCCCCTGGTGCCGTCCAGGATCACCTCGGTGCCGGAGGTAATGGTATCGGTGATGTTGCCCAAGCCGACCACGGCGGGAATTTCCCTGGCTCGGGCGACAATGGCGGCATGGCCGGTGGTGCCGCCGATGTTGGTGGCGAAGCCGAGGACGTTGACCCTGTCCATGTCGGCGATCTGCGATGGGGTGAGGTCGCGGGCTATCACCACCACCTTGCGGCCGAGTGAATGGAGATCTTCGTATTGTCGGTCAAGAATGGCCCGGAGCAACCGGCGTTCGATGTCCTGCATGTCGTTGATGCGGGGGTTGAGGAAGGGTTTGTCCTTGAGGCCGCGGACATACTCGCCGATGGTGCACTGGACGGCGTAGCCGGCGGTCATGCGGTTCCTCTGGATACGCCGCAACACCTCGGATTTGAAGGGGCGATCAGAGAGGATGAGGATATGGGCCTCAAAAATCGGGCCCACGTCCTGCTTGGCGTCGGCTTGGACGCTCAGCTTGATTTTCTCCACCTCGGACTGGGCCTTGGCCACGGCGTTCTGGAAGCGCTCGACCTCGGCTGGAATCATCTCCTCGTCCGGAAGGTATGAGGGCGGCAATTTCGCCTCAAAGGATCCCAGGACATAGACCGGTCCCATGGCGATGCCCTGCGACACCGGAATGCCCCTGATGATGGTTTCCATAGTCCCCGTCAGCTTCCCGCGCCGCCATGCGGAGCCGGCCCTCCCCGCAATCCGCGTTCCCGTCACGCCGCGGAGTTTTCCAGGTCGGTTCCGGCTTCAGCGGCGAAAAATCAGTTGTCGAACATCATCTTCCGCACCACTTTGCCGGCCGCCATGCGGATCTTGGGAATATAGGCCTGCTGGATGACCTCGGGACCCTTGTAAATCTCCAGTTTATCCTTGTCGATGACGTCGACGGCCCCGTATTCCTTGGCCTTGGCCGCGACCTGCGATTGGTCCTTGGCGATGGTGGAACAAATCACCACCGGCTTGGGATAGTGCTGGGACAGGGATTTAAGGAACTTCAGCCCGTCAAGTTTGGGCATGATGATGTCAAGGCTGATCACATCGGGATCCAGCTCCAGTATCCTGTCGCGCGCCTCGAAGGCGTCGCCGGCCTGGCCGCACACCTCCATATCCTTGGTGGAGTCGATGGCCTTGACCAGGATTTTCCTCACCAGGGCGGAATCGTCCACCACCAGCACCCGGGTCTTGCGGCTGGCGATGTCCTTGCGCTTTTCCATCAACTTCTCGGCCTCGTCCGATTTGTTGATGATCTTGACCACCACCCTATTGGCGGCGGTGTCGAAATAGATGCGCCTGCCCCTGGTTCCGCCCACGTCCTCCTCGGTGATGGGGATCCCCTTCCTCTTCAACAGGGTGCGGGCTATTTCGATATTCTTGCCGCCAATGTCGGAGGTGGTGCCCAAGTGTCCCACCACGGCGCCGCCGCCGTAAATCTTGGCCGTGAGCCTTCCGTTCTCGTCCAATTTTTTCATCAGCCAGACGATGTTCTCAATGGAGGTGTCGCCGAAACGCCCCTTCTCCTGCTCATGACCGCCGCCTGGATTTGTCGCGAGGAGATAGTGATTCATGGCGGCGTAGGGCTTGGTCTCATGCTTGAGGCAAACCGCCACGCAACTGCCAAGAAGGGTCGCCATGTGGCATGGAGTTCGGGAAACATGATATTCCCCCGGCAACAAAAACACGTGTTCCGCACTAGCTGTCATGTCGTCCTCCTAAGCTTCATGCCATGGATGAACATCTTCGGCTCACGGGAATCAACCATCCGAATCGCCGTTGCGGAGCCAGGCGGGATCGATCGATATATCGCCGCGGTTGAAGCGATCGACCAATCCGCCCATAACAGTTGGACTAGGTTGGATGACGGCGACCGGGCCGCCTTGATTGTAGCTTAAACCGGCATTGCCCAGAAAGATCGAAAGAACCATCTGCCGGTAATTGTCGCGCGTCGCGGCCGGCTCGGCGGCGAAGGCCTCGCGGGTGGGGAGGCGTCTGGCCAACATGACCACCAATTCATAGCCGGACGTCTCGCCGTCCGAATAGGGGTTGGGGCCAAGGATGTCGCCAACCGGCAGGCGCTTCAATTGCTCGTCGCTCTCGACGATGCGGATATAAGGTATGATCTCATCGGGCAATTGGTCGAATTCGTCCGCCAATTCCCGATCTTCCGGCTTTTCGCCCCGTGCCCGCGCCTCAAGGAGGTTGCGGATTTTGGGCTCCAGGTTGGCCGCTCTCTCCGTCGCCAACTCGGCCGTACGCTCGCCAACCATGTCGGTCATGACGGACTCAAATATTTCGGGGCGTATGGCGCCGTTCGGGCCATCGACGACGGCCGGGACGGAAGGGTGGTATTCCAGTATCCGGAAGCGGAAAAAGCCGTCGTCCGCCTTGAACGGCCTGCCGTCGAATCCGATCTGCCTGCCATCGGACATGATCATGCCGTCGAAGTTGAACCCCCGCTTCCAATCGTCAATGGTCTTGGCGAACAAGGTTGGCTGGCTGTCAAGCATTTCCAGGAGGATGCGCAGGTTCAAAGCCGAGCCGACAGGCAGTTTGGCCGCCACATCCGGGATGCTCAAGGCTTCAGGCCCGGTATCGCCGGCAATCACTCCGTATTTGGCGAGCTGGGTCAGCTTGACCAACTCCTCCGCCGGCAGTTCGGCTCCCTGGCCCCGCAATTGCGGATCCACGTCGACAAGCAGATTGCGGAGGGTCTGGCGCTCCGCCTCATCGCGCACCAAGGAGGCGACAACCTGTTCCCTCGCCTCCTCAAAGGTTTTCCCCGGGTAAAGCGAGAGGCGATCCGCCTCATAGCGGTTTTCCGCCTCTACTTCTCCCGGGCGGGGAATCGAAGAGGTGGAAACAAAGGGGATCAATACATAGGATAGGCGCCAACCGGAAGGCTCGCGGTAACGAATGTCGGCGGACCGGTTTTCGACATGGGCCCGGACGGCTTGTTCCAGTTCCTCGGCCGGCCGTTCCGAAATCTCCCGCTTGGCCGTCTCCCGATCAGCCTCCAATTCCGGCGCCCGCACCCGCTTAATCACGCATTCGGCCTTGTTCATGGCGTAAAAAGCGAAGACTAGATCGTCGTTGACCGCGGCTAGGCTGGAATCGGCCGCCAAATAGTTGCCTATGAGGTTCCATTCCCGCACTCCACGCAGAAACTCGGCCCGGGATATCTGCATTTGGCGGCAAAAATTATCGACCGCACTAGTTCTGGCCTGGGAATCATCCTTGTTCGCCGTTCCGGCTATGGCTGGATGAATATCCAGGAAGGTCCCAATCTGGAGATCGGCGACGCGGATATCGGCTTTTTCGGCATCCTTGAGGATGGCGTAGGCAAAAAGATATTTCCACAGTTCGCTGTCGGCCGTCCCGTTGTCGGGGGCGCCAGCGACCTGGATGGGGAATCCACCCACAGCCGCCTGCAGCCGCTTCCGGAAGGAATCGAACTCATGGAACTCCAACGGTTCGCCGTTTACCCGCCCGAAATCCCGGTTGATGTCGTCGGAACGCGTATATCTGCCGCTGACCCCCCATACAACCACAAAGGAGGGAACTATGATGATGGTCACGATCCAGAAAATAAGCTTCTGCTTCCGGCGAAACAAATTCATCGACACGGCTTGCCCTTTTGCTCTATTTTTCCTCAATAAAATACAACCTGCCGGCCCCGGAGCCGGAACAGATGCCATCAGTTTACTCTTTTTCCGTTTATAATTCAAATTCATTTTTATTCGCATGAAAAAAGTTGACAACCGCCTCCGAACTGGTATATTTACCATTGTCCAGCGTTCCCCAAGGCTGGCGGTGCGTGTTCCCCCATCCGGTTCGCGGTTTGGGTTCCGGATTTCACGCGCCGGAAATCCCAAGCCCCTTCCTCCCCCGGAAGGGGCTTCCCTTTTGCCGGTTGCGAGGAGATCCCGACATGGCGAAGGAAAAAAAACGTTGCCCCTGGTGCCAAGACCATCCGCTCTACCGACGCTATCACGACGAGGAATGGGGCGTCCCCGTGCGGGATGACGCCAAGTTGTTTGAATTCCTGCTTCTGGAAGGCGCCCAAGCCGGACTTTCATGGTTGACCATTTTAACCAAGCGCGAGAACTACCGCGCCGCCTTCGCCGGCTTTGATCCGCAAAAGGTCGCCCGCTTCGGAACCCGGGAAACCGCCTCGCTGCTCGCCAATCCAGGCATTGTCCGGAACCGGCTGAAAATCGCCGCCGCCGTCCAAAACGCCCGCCTTTTCCTCGAAACCGCCGGCAAACATGGAAGTTTCGCCCATTTCATCTGGAGTTTCGTCGACGGGACCTCCATCCGAAATTCCTGGCGCCGCCTGGAGGACATTCCGGCCTCGACTCCCCTGTCCGACCGGATTTCCAAGGAAATGAAACGCCTTGGCTTCAAATTCGTCGGTTCAACCATAATGTACGCCCATATGCAAGCCACCGGCATGGTAAACGATCACTTGACGTCCTGCTTCCGCCATCGCGAGGTTTGAGCGCACATGAACCAGGGATCGCCGCCATTTGAACCCGGCATCTACCTGATCGCCACCCCTATCGGCAACCTGGAGGACGTGACCTTGCGGGCCATCCGCCTCCTCGGCGCCGCCGATGTCCTGGCCTGCGAGGACACCAGAGTGACCCGGCGGCTCTTCTCCCGGCACGGCCTAGCCGCCCCGGCCGCGCTGTTCTGCTGCAACGACCACAACGAACGGACGGTGGCCAAGCGGTTGGCGATGCTGGCGAAACAGGGGAAAGTGGTGGCCTGTTGCTCCGATGCCGGGATGCCCGGGATTTCCGATCCCGGCTTCCACATCGTCCGCGAGGCCATCCAGGCGGGGGTGCGCCTGGAGGCGATCCCTGGGCCCTGCGCCTTGGCCGCCGCCGTGACGCTGTCCGGCTTGGCGGCGGCCTCCTTCACTTTTTTCGGCTTCCCCTCCCGCCGTGACGGCCGAGTGGCCGAACTTTTCCGCCGACACGGCAACCTGCGTCCAGCCATGGTATTTTACGAATCCCCCCGTCGCCTTGTCCGTCTTTTGACCTTGGCGGCGGCGAATCTGGGCGGCGATCGCCAGGCGGCGGTCTGCCTTGAACTCAGCAAAAAATTCGAGCGGATCGTCCGCGGCGGCCTTGACGAATTGCTCCGGATTTTCTCCGGAGGCGAAACGCGGGGCGAAGCGGTGGTGGTGCTAGAAGGCGGCGGCCGGAATGCCGGCGGGGAAGCGCACCTGGATGGCGATGAGGGCGACGGGGACGGGATCCGGGGGGAGGCTTGCGGATGACGGAAAAAAAACAACCGGATGGGCGGCATCCAACAACGGCGGACGGCTTGACGGCCGCGCGGTTGCGGCAAAACCTCCGTTGTGGAATATCCCGCCTGGGGGAGGTTTTTGCCAAAGCCGATTTGTCCGGGGCAGTCCGTCTGGTTGATTTGCTGACCCACGCCCCGACTGTATTCCTGGCCGGGGCCGGCCGCTCCGGCCTAGTCGCCCGCTGTCTGGCCATGCGGCTGATGCAACTCGGGAAAAACGTCCATGTGGCGGGCGATACCGTCGCTCCGGCCATTACCAGGGAAGATATGCTTTTGATCCTCACCGGTTCGGGGGAAACCGCCGGATTGGCCGTCTTGGCGGAAAAAGCGGCCCAAAACGGCGCTTTTGTGGCGGCGGTCACCGCGCATCCGGCCGCCGGCATACCCGGCCGGGCAAATTTGACGGTGAAAATACCAATCGAAGACGACGCCAAGGCGGTGGAGCCGCCGCCGGGCGTCCATCCCCTGGGCAGCCTTTTCGAGCAGGCCGCCTTTCTTTTCCTGGAAGCGGTGGTGGTGGAGCTTATGGATCGCCTTGGTCAAACCCAGGCCGATATGCGGCGCCGCCACGCCAACCTGGAATAATGGACCCCGCCTTTCATCCGTCCGCCCTCAGCGCGTACCCAGCCGATAGGTTGTGGTTTGCCGGTAGATCTCGCCGGGCCTCAGAACCATGGACGGCAAGACGGGATGGTTGATCGCGTCCGTATACCCTCCGGCTTCAAGGCAGAAGGCGGAGCGGAACGGATACTTAGCTCCGTTCAAGCCGCCCGCCAGAGTTCCGTCCAGGAAATTGCCGCTATAGAATTGCATGCAGGGCTGGTCGGTGGCCACCGACATGACCCGGCCGCTGTCGGGGTCGAAAACCTCGGTCAGCCATTCCCCTTGCCGTCCGGGCGGGAAAATATAGGTGAGATCGTAACCGTTGGGAAGTTTGCCGATGTCCCGGCCGATAGGCTTGGCGACGGTGAAATCAAGCGGCGTGCCCTTGACGGGGGCGATTTCGCCGGTGGGGACGAGATCGGCGTCAAGGGGCATGTGCGAGTCGGCGATCAGGCGCATCTCGTGGGCCAGGATGTCGCGATTGAAACTATTGAGATTGAAAAAAGCGTGGTTTGTGAGATTGACGATGGTCGGGCGATCCGCGACGGCGCGGTACTCCAGCGTCAAGTCGGCATCCGTCAACCCATACCAGACCGTCGTCCGCAGCTCGCCGGGATAACCCTCCTCGCCATCCTCCGACAAATAATCGAGGCGCAGGCGTCCATCGTCCTCGCTCGCCTCCCACAACCTGAAACTGAAGCCGCGGATTCCGCCGTGCAAGTGCACCCGGCCGCCCTCGTTCAGGGGTAAAACATATTCCTTGCCGTCAAG
The DNA here is from genome assembly GCA_031270145.1 of Planctomycetota bacterium. Lineage (GTDB taxonomy): Bacteria > Planctomycetota > SZUA-567 > SZUA-567 > SZUA-567 > JAJBSZ01. The sequence goes on along the minus strand of JAISYD010000314.1, from coordinate 1,706 downwards.
GACGAATCGACCGCTCCGTATGCGGTTGGCCACTCGGCCAACCAGGGCGCCGCAGTAATGCCTCTGCTTCGTGTAGCCGGCGAGATCGGCGAAGCCAATGCCGATCTCCCCTGGCCGGCCCGAACGATCCGGCGCCTCCAGCGACACGATGCGGCCGCCGTAATTGGCGATCCTCGCCGTCACTCCCGCCGAACCGTTCAAAATGAAAAGAAGAACCTCTTCTCCATCCGGCAACGTACCGAATTTTTCCTGGCGCATGATTTTTCTCCTTGCTTCAATCCCGTCCGCCCCAACCGCCTATGGGGGCAGTTTGCGGGTTGAAGTTTTCTTGGGCGGCTGGGGGGTTATCCTAGTCGTGGTTGACTGGCCTCCCCCGGCGAAGGGAAATTCGCTCGTCGGCGGCTTGGCGTTCGGAGGAACGGCCGGAAGGCGCTTGACGGCGGCGGTGGCTGGCCGGACCCGCCTAGTCGATGGTTTCGAGCGCACCGAGCTGGCGGAGCGCTCCTCCGGCGCGGCCTTGGCGTGTCTGCCCGTGCCCACGCCTAGGGCGGGCGCGGGCGAACCCAGGATCGGGATGTTGTTGTGCCGCATTTTCTGCATAAGTTGCTGCGCCTGAAGCCATTCGTTCCTCTCCGACATGTCCTGCAACTGCTTGACGGCCCGGAACAGCAGGCGCTGCGAGACATCGTCGATCAGCAGGAACTGGATGTGCAGGCGTTGCCTAGAGCTGTCGCGGCCGTCGGAATCGAGGGGGGTGATTTTCACCACCGATCCCAGCAAGGTCGCCGGGGGGGAACCCTCGACCAGCACATGGGAAAAACGCATCAGATCGCCGGTCTGGAAAAGCGAGGAGGACAGGGTCTCGATGCAGCAGCCGCCCAGGCTTATATCGACCAGCCGGCCAGGACGGATGGAGCCGATTTTGTTGTTGATGCTTGCCATGCGTATGGAGTCGCTGTCGCCGGTGCTGATGTGCTGGAAGTCGATTTCGAGCGATATGGGAAGGCGGAGCGAATCGCGCTTGCGCACCTCCCAGGCCGCGCTCCAAGCGGAGATGCGACAGTACGGCATGCTGCCGGCCACCGCCTGGATTACCTTGGAAGTGAAGGCGAGAAGCGAGGAGCCGCTCTCCATAGTACCCTCCAGGTCAAGGCCGGGGTTGAGCGAGGCGATCAACCGATCGTTGTTGGCCGGCAGCGTGACGTTAATCCCCTGCATGTCATGGCCCATGACCAAGCCGCTATAGCCGCCATCAATGCCGGAAAAGGCAAGGCGGAGCATCACGCCGGGCCTGACGGTGGCGTCCATCAGGTCAAGCAGCCCGGCCTGGGTCTGGTTGCCGACATTGATCTGCTGCTCTTCGATCATCGGCTTCCGGCCGCCGCCGAACCCGGAGGAGGTTTGGGAGGAGGCAATCCTGGTCTCCTTGGTCGGCGGGAAAAACAGCGCCTCTAGGCGTTCCCCGTAACCGGAGTCGCGCCTGGCGTCGATAATCGGTCGGAGTATCCCCTTGAACTTGTCCCTGAGCATCAGCATGTCCCCGGGATCCAATTTCGGGTTGCCGCGGAAGACGTCTTCCAGAAAATCCTCGTCATCCTCGGAGCCGCCGCGCTTGCGGAGCAATTTTTTCGCCAGCCGCAACGCCTCCTCCCGGCGCTGGAGGGCTTTTTGCCGGTTATTGCGATAGGAAAAATAAACAACGACCA
>JAISYD010000034.1 GCA_031270145.1 Planctomycetota bacterium | reverse complement strand
GTGCTTTCCTCCATGATCCTTCCCCTGGCGGTGGCCACCACCGTGCCCCGGGCGTAGGCGGGGAAATCGGCCTCGACGATGTCGTCGAGATCCCTGACCGCCCCGTCCACCACGATGCCGCTTACCCCCTTCCGCTTGGCGCCGTTGGCGAGGATGCCCCCCCAGCAGGAAGTGTCCTGCCGGCCGCCGTTGTCGATGACGATGACGTCCCCCCGGCCCGCGGCCTCGATCGCCATGACCCCGAGATGGGTGTCGGACTTGGTCAGCCCGGCGGCGGTGAGCTTGAGGGTCACGGCCCTCCCCGTTATTTTCGCCGCCTTCTCCCAAAGCGGCCGGATCCCGCAGGTGGCGCCCTTCAGCCCCAGGGCGTCCAGGGCGTCGGCAAGGTTGGTGGTGGACAGGGCGAGCAGTCTCGCCCGGTATTCGCCGTCGAAATCGTCGCTCATGGCCCGCTCCCTTCGGACAGTTGAATTTTCCGGCCCGGCTTCAGGTTTCCGACAGGTGGATTCCCTCGCGGGCCGCCGCCTCCCTCGCCGCCGCCAGCGAGGGCTCGGCCGCGACGAGGCGGACCCGGCCGCCCCCGCGGTTGCGGGCGTCGAGATAGGCGCTTTGTTCCGACGCGGTTATGCGGATGCGCTGCACCTCCGGTTCCTCGACCTCGCGGACGGTGACCACGATATCCTTGAGTTCCGGGCTGGCCAGGATGGATTTGTAGGCTTCGATGTCGCCGGTCCCGGCCCCGGCCGTCGCCGCCATGAGCATGGCGGGGACGTTGATGGCGCGGCGGACGAAAAGGTCGGTGGTCAGTTCTATGTCTATGGCGCCGATCCTCCCCCTCGCCAGGGCGTGGCAGATGCGGGACATGTTGGCGGGCGAGCCGACCGCCAGGCTGCTGCCGCCGACCACCACCTCGCCCAGGCACCGCGAGAGCGGCCGGCCGGCGAGGGCGAGCTTCCCGACCTCTTCCCGGGCCCGGTCCCGCACCTTCATGACCGCCTCCCGTTCGCGCTTTTTGACCTCCTCGCCGACGAAGTTTTCGACCGCGGCGTTCTTCTTGAAGTAGGGCCGGAGGTAAGGGAGATTGATCCCGGTGACGACCGGCGCGGCCTCCACGTGCACCCGCGCCGCCATCGCCAGCATGACGTCGACGTCGACCTCCACCGGCATGTCGCTTTTCATGACCAGCTTGGAGGCGAGGTTGCCCACCAGGATGGCGGCGCCGATATGGGCGGCGCAGAGGCCCGAGACCATGACCCGGGGGGTGCGGGGAACGGCGATGGTGGGGGAAAGGGCCAGGACAATCGAGCGCGCCACCTGGAGGCCGGTCCCCCCGGCCAGGTCGGTCAGGACGGCGGCGGTGACGGCCGCCCCGGCCCCGTAGCCCTCCATGTTGCAGCCGGTGGTTTGCTTTCCGGCCCGGAAATAGGAGCCGACCTTGAGCATCACCGCCGCCAGGGCGGCAATCGTGTCCCCGGGCAATTCCTCCTCGGCCAGCGCCCGCAGCAAACCGGTGGAGGGACAGGAATCGCCGGTGCCGGCGCAGGGCCGGAGGCCGATTTCATGGTTGCCGACCTCGGTACCCAGGGTGTACCTGACGGCGCGATCGAGGAAGCGGTCCTGGAGGATGACGTTTTCGCCCTTGGCCTGGAGATCGGAGCCCACCCGGCCGAGCAGGAAGCTCCGGCCCGAGGTGATCCCCAGTTGCAGCGCCCGCAGGTTGTGGGTAAACTGCCCCAGGCAATCGGCCAACACCTGTTCGCGGGTTTTGCCTTCCTTGGCCATGGCCTCGGCCACCACCGCCAGGCTGAAGGGAACGCCCTCGCGTTCGGCGAGTTCGGTAAGCTCCCCCAGGGTGAAGGGAGTGTCTTTGAGTTCGCCGGCGCATTTCCGGACCAGTTCCTCCGCGGTCATGGGATATCCTTTGGACAATAAAAGTACGGCGCCGCCGGAATCGGCGACAAGATTGGGGCCAGGGGATTTTTTTGGCGTCTAGGAGTAGCGATCCGTAAAGACCGCGTCTTCGCTTTGGTCTTTACGGGTAATTTTCGGTGCCCGCGGCGAAGCGGGTTGAAAAAATCGAAAGTTCATTCGGGGCCGGCGAAACCGCCCCCGCCCGTTTCAGGCGTATGACACCGCCATGTGTTTGCAGACTTCCAGGGCGCTGTCCCGGACGTTGTTTATGTGCGCGACCAAAAGTTTCTCGGCCGCGGGAAGATCGCGCCTAGCCAGGACCAGGACCAGGCCAAGATGTTCCCGGCGCGACTGGGTCAGGCGGCTGGGCTTGCCCGCCGAAATGACGCGGACGCGTTCGATTTGCGCGTTGAGAATGCCGAGGAAATCGACGAGGCGGCTGTTGCCGCAATATTCGTATAGAAGGCCGTGCAACTCCCGGTCGGCGGCGAAATAGTCGGCCTGGGGGGATTCGGGGGTCAGGGCCTCGAGCCTCTTTTCCAGGTTCGTCAACTGTTTGTCCTGGATGCGCCCAATCGAGTTGCGCAACGCCTGGACCTCGAGAACGGAGCGCAGTTCGAAAATCTCCTCCACGTCCCGGACGGTTATCCGGGCGACGAAGCAGCCCCGCGAGGGATAGCGGGTGATGATTCCCTCGCTCTCCAGGATCATCAGCGCCTCCCGCACCGGGGTGCGGCTGATATTCAGGGCGGCGGCGATTTCCGCCTCGGACAGCGCCGAACCGGGCTTCAGGCGGTTGTAGATTATTTCCTCGAAAAGATACCGGTGGACCTTGCCGGTCGACCCCCCCAGGTTGCGCCGCTTGAAAATCACGCTCCATTCTCCAGGGCCCGGCGAAGGCGGTCCAGCCGGCCGGAAGCCGGTTGGACGCCGGAGGACAAACCCGCCGCTATGGCCGCCTCGACCTCGGCCGCGGCGCGATTTTCGCCGAGGAAGCGGAGAAGCATCTCCGCCCCCAGGGCGGCGGGCATGACGTCGTATTCGTCCGCGGCCAGGGCATTATAGCAGGGACCGTGGCGGACGGGAAGGAAGACCGCCGCCCCCTCCCCCAGATTCGCGGAGGCCGCCAGGGAGCCGGCCAGGGCCGCCGCCTCGTCCGAGAGGATGTCCCCGAACAGGTTGGTGGCGAGGAGCACGTCGTAGCTTTCGGGATGCGCAATCAGCCCGTTGGCCGCGTCGTCGACCAGTTCCTCCTCCAACTCGATTTCGGGATAGGAAGCCGCCGCCGCCCGGACCGCCTCGAGAAACAGGCCGCAGGTTTTTTTGAGGACGGTGGCCTTGTGCAGGGCGGTGATTTTTTTCCGGCCGTGGCCGCGGGCGTATTCGAAGGCGCGGCGGGCTATGCGTTCGCTGGCGGAACGGGTGATCAGGCGCATGGACAGGGCGGTGTCGGGGTCGGTCATCCACTCGGCGCCGCCGTTATGCATGTTGCGGTCGGGGAGGAATCCCTGGCTCGCCTCGCGGACGAACACCAGGTCGACGCCGGCGGCGAACGCCCGCCCTCCCGGCCTGGCCTTGACGGGGCGGATGTCGGCGTAGAGATCGAGCTGGCGGCGGATGAAGCCGATCGGGCTCTCGGGCAGGCCTTTGGCGTCCACCGCCGCCAGCAGTACCGCGTCGGCCCGCTTCATGGCCTCGAGGGTGGCTTCGGGGACGGCGCGGCCGGTGGCCTCGTGGGCGCCCTTGCCGAAAGGCGCGGAGCGGCAGTCGATTTCGAACCCGTGCCGGCGGCCGATTCCCGGCAGGACCTCGCCCCAGAACCCCGCCAAGACCGGGCCGATTCCGTCGCCTTCAAGGATTAGTACCCTGTGCCTTTTCACCGGACGCCTTCCCCCTAGATCGGGTAAGGGAATAACGTTTGCCTCGAGGCGCGGCGGTTCAATGCCCGCATGGCGCTTTCATGCCGAGGTGGTAAATGCCATTTACGGACAGACCCTTGTTTCCGCGCCCCTATTCCTCGGTCCAACCCCGCCTGTCCAGCGTCTTCTGGTAGCCGTAAATGTCGAAGAGCGACTCGCCGGCCCGGAGGCGCTCCATCACCGCGGCCTCCTTCGCTTGGCGGGCGGCGGCTTTTCGCCCCGCCTCCTCCGCCAGCTCGCGGGGGACCACCACCACCCCGTCGTCGTCGCCCAGGACCAGATCGCCGGGCCTGACGATGACCTCGCCGGTGGCGACGGGGTGATTGATCTGGCCGAGGCTTTCCTTGGCGGTGCCGACGATGCTGATCGCGGCGGAAAACACCGGGAAGCCCAGGGCGATTATCTCGGCGCTGTCCCGGACCGAGCCGGTGGTGACCAGCCCCCCCAGGCCCTTGAGATGGCATTCGAGGGCGGCGAGTTCGCCGAAGGGGCCGGCTTCGGGAAGGCGGCCGAAATCGACCACCAGGACGTCGCCCTTTTCGGCTTCGCGGATCGCCTTCAGGAGGGTGAGGTTGTCGCCGGCGGGGCAGCGGACGGTGAAGGCGGGCCCGCAGACCTTCATCCCCCTGGCGATGGGCTTGATCTCCCGGCGCATGGCGCCCAGGCGGCCAATCGCCTCGTGCACGGTGGCGGAACCGTGGCGGCGGAGATCGGCGGCGATCCCGGCGGCGGGGCGGACGATGGCGCGGATGTAATTGGCCATGGCGATTATCCTTTGGCGGCTTGGAAACCGTTTGCCGCGTAGTATTCGTATATGCCGCCCGCCCGGAGAACCTCGGCAATGAAGGCGGGAGCCGGCGAGCAGGCGAATTCCCGGTTCCGGCTGAGGTTGCGGAGCGTCCCGCCGGTGAAATCGGCCTCCAGCTCGTCGCCGGCTTGGGCAATCTCGCCCATGGGCTCGGGGCAGTCGGCGATGAAGAGCGCCACCGCGTTGTTGATGCCGTTCCGGTAGAAGGCGCGGGAGAACGACTTGCACACCACCAAGCCGATTCCGGCGTACTTGAGGGCGGTGAGGCCCTGTTCCCGGGCGGAGCCGCAGCCGAAGTTTTCGCCGCCCGCCACCCCGCCGCCGTTGGCCGCCTTGGCGGCGAAGCCCGGATCGATGTCCTCGAAAAGGTGTTGGCGCACCTCTTCGGATTCCGCTTCGCCGCCGCCCGGGCCGGCCCGGTTCCGTAAATCCCCTCCCCCGGGAACGGCCGCCCGGGAATGCCCGGTTGTTTTTCCCCCCTTTCCGGCGGTCGCGGCCAGGCTCAGAAAGGTCGGGAGGCCGGCCAGGCCGGAGAGCGCCCTCCGAATCGCCTGGGTCACCCCTCCAATCACCAGCCGTTCCTGCTCGA
>JAISYD010000080.1 GCA_031270145.1 Planctomycetota bacterium | reverse complement strand
CCTCCCCGCCGCCGCCAATTCGAAAAGCGAGGCGTTCATCGTCACCATGCCCTCCTTGGCCCCGGTTTGGATGGCCGAATAAACCTGATGTATCTTGTCGTCGCGGATGTTGGCGCGGATCCCGTGCGTGGCGATCAATATTTCCATGGCCACGCAACGGCCATGGCCGCCGGTCAGCCGCACCAATTGTTGCGATATGATGCTCTCGAGGACAAAGGACAGTTGCGTCCGTATTTGCGCCTGCTGGCCATGCGGGAAGATATCGATTATCCGGTTGATGGTCTGGACCGCATCTGAGGTGTGGAGGGTAGCCATGGTCAGGTGGCCGGTCTCGGAGAGCTCCAAGCCAAGCTGTACGGTTTCCATGTCGCGCATTTCCCCGATAAGTACGGTGTCCGGATCCTGGCGCAGCACATGTTTCAGGGCGGCGGCGAAGGACAGGGTGTCGGGGCCGACTTCGCGCTGGTTGATCAGGCAGCGCTTGTTCCGGTGCAGGAACTCAATGGGATCCTCAATGGTCACGATATGGCCGTCCTCGGTGGTGTTGATGTAATCCACCATGGCGGCCAGGGTAGTCGATTTCCCGGATCCGGTCGCCCCGGTCACAAGAAGCAATCCTTTGGCTAGGCCGCACATGCGCTTGAAGGTGTCGACCGGCACCCCCAGCTTCTCCAGGCCGACGATTTCGAAGGGGATGGTGCGGAGGGAGGCGGCCACGGCGCTTCGTTGATAGAAGACATTGACGCGGAAACGGCCGACCCCGGACAGGCCGAAGGCGGTGTCGAATTCCTTTTCCCGCTCAAACCTGGCGATTTGATCCGGTTTCAGTATGGAATAGATAAGCTCCTGCGACGCTTCCGGGGTCAGGACCGGCAAATCCAAGGGGCGTAGCGCCCCGCTAATCCGGATGCGCGGCGGGCTACCGGCCGTGATGTGGAGATCCGAGCCCTTGTTGTCGAACAAGGCCTGCAACAAATCCTCCACCGTGAAATCGATCTTGCGCTGTTCTGTGGCCACGCTTTCAAGCCCTTATATAATTGTAGACGTTCTCGTAATGCCCGCCCGGCTCACGCCAGGAATAATCGCAACGCATGCCGTTGCGGATCAGGCGGTTGAAAATGTTCGGCTTGTCGTACCATAGGCGCATCGCCCGGGTGAGCCCGTAATCGAAGCTGACCGGCGTCGGATCCCGGAAGGTGAAGCCGTTCGCCCCTTCCAAGCCGCGGTTTGAGGTATCAATATCGAAGACGCTGTCGTTCAGCCCGCCAGTCTCGCGCACCACCGGCACGGTTCCGTAACGGAGCGCAATCATCTGGGTCAGTCCGCAGGGTTCATAGAGGCTGGGGACGATGAACAGATCGGAGCCGGCGTAGACAAGGTGCGACAAATCCTCGTGGTAGCCCAGGTAGAACTTGACGTCCTGGTTATCCCGCAATTCGTTTTGGATGCGCAGGAAGTCGTTGCCGACCTTGGGATCCGGCGCGCTCCCCAAAAGAACGAATTGCCCCTCCAGCTTGAGGGTGGTGAAAATGGCGTGCTTGATGAGATCCAGCCCCTTCTGGTGGGTTAGCCGGGTCACGGCTGACACGATTGGCCGCCAAGCCTCGCGCAGGCCCAGCCAATCGCGCAACGCCTTCTTGTTGCCGTATTTCCCGGAGAAATCGGCGCCGGCCGAATAACGAATCGCCAGCTTGGAATCAGTCTCAGGATTCCAGGCGTCGTAGTCTATGCCGTTGAGGATCCCGCCCAACTTGGCGCTGTGCCGGGTTACGGTGTACTGCAATCCCCTTCCGCCGGCGGCGGAGCGGAGTTCCCCGGCGTAGGACGGGCTGACGGCGGTGACGAAATTCGAAAAGACGATGCCGCCCTTCATCATGTTGATACAGTCCCGGTGTTGATCGTCCTGGAGCCGATCCGGGCGGCGGTTGGCCTTGGAATCCAGCCCAACCAGGCCGAGCAGCCGGTCGGCGTAGCCGCACAGCCCCTGGCATTCGTTGTTGTGGATGGTGTAGACGAATCGCGAGTTGTCCCAGCCCAGCTTTTGGTAGATTTCCCAAAACATGACCGGAACCAGCCCGGTGGCCCAGTCGTGGCAATGGATGATGTCGGGGCGGCGATTGGACTTGAACATGAACTCCAGCGCCTGGCGGGAAAAATAGGCGAAGCGCTCCAAATCGTCCTGGTGGCCGTAGATGGATTTCCGCTCGGTGTAATCGCCGCCGGTTATGAAATCCACCTTCAGCCCGCCCTCCACCGTGCCTTGGAACACCTTTTCGCGCCGCCATTCGCGTCCAAGCGGGCACCACAGCTCGGAGTATTCCTCGTGGAGGCCGCGGATCTCGTCGTAGCGCAGACAGGCATACATAGGGCAAATGACTTCGACCTCGTGGCCGCGGCGCATCAATTCCCGCCCCAGCCCCAGGATCACATCGCCCAGTCCTCCGACCTTGGCGCAGGGCGCCACTTCGGAGGTCACCATAACGACGTACATTTTTTTCTCCTGGGGCTCGGCCTGGACGCCTTGCGCCCCGGCGGCGGAACCGGGTTCGGCGGATTCCATCCCCGGGGTCAAGGTAACCGGCAGGCTTTCGTCCAGCGCCGCCGCGTCCGGAACCTCGGCCGGCCCGGAGACGGGCTCCGATTCCGCCGGCTTTTCCCACCAGGCGCGATCCCCCTCGATTGGCGGGGCGTAAACGCGGCTGGATCCGGCGTCGGCCTCTTCCCGGGGCCGGATTTCCGCTTCCTGAACCTCGCGCCGGGCCTTTTCCACCTCCAAGGCCAAACGCTGGGTCCTCTCGGCAACCTCGGCTAGACGGCGG
>JAISYD010000318.1 GCA_031270145.1 Planctomycetota bacterium | reverse complement strand
TGTTGTTCCCCCGCGGGCGTACGGTTGTCGGGAAGGCGGAAATGCGCCGCCCCGTCCGGAATCGCACGGGTCGGAAAGACGAAAAAACGCCAACAGCGGTTGCGGGAATTGCGATTCCGGCGCAACCAATGGCCTGAAAAGCCGCTTCCCTTCCGCCTGTCCCGATGCTGGCGTCTTTTGTTGCGCATGGCTTCAGATTCCGTTCATTCCGAACCGCGTATTTCCCGCAGGCCGCGAGCCAATTGATCGGCGCAGGAGGTGCCCTTGTCCTCGCACTGGACGCCGGACAGGCGGCCAATCGCCTCTTCAATCGGCATGCCCCGCAACAGCCGTCCCAGCGCCTTGCCGTTGCCATCGCAGCCGTCCTCAAAAACGACGCTCTTAATCACTCCGGCGTCCGCTTCCACCAGGATGCGGCTGCTACAAACATTTTCCGGAAATATAGTCGTTTTTTGCGTCATGCGCCGCCTTTCCCTTGACCCGCCCCCGGCGTCGATCCGCCGATTCAGGCCGCAAGTGCGGCCGGCCGGATTGGGGCATACGATTCCCGTGGTTCAATTATATGCCGGCCGCGACGGGACGCAAGGGCGGCTCCGGGAATAGGCCAAAGCGTCAAACCGGTTCAGGCAACGGCGGGCCCAGTTCGTCCAGCGCCAGCGAGAAGCCGGGCGCGAAATGCTCCAGAAAATAATCAATCTCCGCCATTTTCAAGTCCGCCAACTGTTTCTTAATCGCCGTCTCGGCCGGGGCGAACTCCCGGTTGCCCCCGCCAAGCTCCTCCAGGCATTTCAGCCAGGCGCAAAGTTTGTCGGCGGCCCGCACCAGCCGCCAGCAATCGGCGTCATCCTCTTTTGGAAAAAAGGACGCTTCATATTCGGGGCGGAATTCCGGCGGCAATGCGTCCAACAGCCGGCGCGAAGCGGCTTTCTCGATATCCCCATAGGCTTCACGGATTTTGGCGTCGAAGTACTTGACCGGAGTCGGAAGGTCGCCGGTCATCACCTCGCTGGCGTCGTGCAGGAGGGCGAGGAAGGCGGCCCGCTCGGCGTCCAGGTTCTTCCCGTAAATCCGGTTGGCGATGATGGCCAGGGCGTGGGCGAGCAACGCCACCCGGTGCGAATGCTCCTGGATATTCTCCGGCCAACGGTTTCGCATCAGGCTCCAGCGCCGGATCAGCCGCATGCGCGCGAGATAGGCGAAAAAATGGCTGCTCACAAAGCCTTCTTCCCGATGTCGGAGCGGAAACGCATGCCCTCGAATGAAATGTCGCCCACCGCCTGGTAGGCGTTCTTGACGGCGGAGGCGATATCCGGCCCTAGGCTGGTGACGCCGAATACCCGGCCCCCGTCCGTCGTCACCTGGCCCTGGCGGTTCATTTTGGCGCCGGCGTGGAATACGACCGTGTCCTTCCTTGCCGCCGCCCGCTCAAGGCCGGAGACGGGTTTGCCCTTTACGTAGGCGCCGGGATAACCTCCCGAGGCCAGCACCACGCAAACCGCCGCCTCGTCCCGCCATTCCAGCGTTTGATCCGCTAGCTTCCCCTTGACGGTGGCGTAGAGGAGATCGAACAGGTCGGACTTGAGGCGCATCAGCACGGGCTGGGTCTCCGGATCGCCGAAGCGGACATTGTACTCCAGCACCTTGGGCCCTCCGCCGGTCAACATCAGGCCGGCGTAAAGGAGGCCCCGGAAGCGCCTCCTCTCCTCGTTCATGGCGTGGACGGTGGGCACGAGGATCCGCTCGACCACCTCGTCCATCACTTCGTCGGTAAGGATCGGCGCCGGGGAATAGGCCCCCATGCCGCCGGTGTTCGGCCCCTCGTCGTTGTCGAAAGCCGCCTTGTGATCCTGGGACGAGGCCAGGGGAGCGATGGTCTTGCCATCGGTGAGGGCAAGGATGGTGACTTCCTGCCCCCGCAGCAATTCCTCCACCACCACCTTGGCTCCGGCCTCGCCAAATGCCCGCTCGCGCATCATCTGGCCCACGGCATGGCGGGCCGCGTCCAGGTTTTGGCAGACCACGACGCCCTTGCCGGCGCACAAGCCGTCGGCCTTGACCACCAGCGGCCCCTCGCTCCGGGAGTCAAGGTAGCGCATGGCGGCCTCAAACTGCTCGAATTCGGCGAAGTCGGCGGTGGGTATGCCATGCCGGCGCATCAATCCCTTGGCGAACGACTTGGAGCCCTCAAGTTCGGCCGCCGAGCGGTCGGGCCCGAAAACGGGAATGCCGGAGTCCTTGAAGGCATCGACGATTCCGGCCATATAATAGGTTTCTGAACCGGGTATGACCAACCCGATATCGTGTTCCCGTGTCCAGCGGACCAGCAAGCGGAGATTGCCGATATCGATGTCGACGCACTCGGCCAAGCCGACGCAGCCGGAATTGCCGGGCGCCACGAATATTTTCGCGACTTTCGGGCTTTGGGACAGCTTCCAGGCCAGAGCGTGTTCCCTGCCGCCCGAGCCGACGATGAGCAGGTTCATAAGGCGTCTCTTTCTTAAGCGGGTGATGTTTGTCGGTTCAAAGGGTCAATATCGCGCCCCGGTCGGCCGAGGCGACAAAGGCGGAATAACGCGCCAGCCAGCCGTGTTTGACTTTGCCGACGAAGGGCGGCATTTTTTTCAGCCGCCGCTTGATTTCGGCGTCGGTCAGCAAAACATCGACCCGGCGGGCATCGGCGTCTATGGCCACCAGCTCCCCGTCCCGGACAATAGCCAACGGCCCGCCGGCGGCGGCTTCCGGGCTGACATGGCCGACGCATAAACCCCGGGTGCCGCCGCTGAAGCGCCCGTCCGTCACCAGGGCGGCGCGGATGCCGGCGCCCTGGATGGCGGCGGTGGGTGAAAGCATTTCCTGCATGCCCGGTCCTCCCTTGGGCCCCTCGAAACGGATTACCACCACGTCGCCGTCCCTTACCTTGCCGGAAAGGATGCCGTCGCGCGCCTCATCCTCCGATTCGAATATCCTGGCGGGGCCGGTGAATTTCCGCATGTCGTCCGCCACCCCCACGGTTTTCACCACCGCCCCGTTCGGGGCGAGATTGCCGAAAAATATGGCCAAACCGCCACCTCGGGAGAAGGGGTCGGCGGCGGAACGGATGATTACGCCGTCCGGTTTTTTGGCGTTCCGTACCAAATCGCCTAGGGTTCCCCAGGCGGTGGCGGCGTTCAGATCGAGGCCGGCCCTGGTGTTTTCGGCAATCTCCCGCAGCAGCGCCGCCACCCCTCCCGCCCGGTCGAAGTCCTCCATATGGATTTCTGGTCGCGAGGGCGATATTTTGCAGATGCAGGGGGTTTTTTCGGAAATGCGGCCGATGCGGCCGATGTCGTATTTGATGCCGGCGGCGGCGGCCAGGGCCAGGGTGTGAAGGACGGTGTTGGACGATCCGCCCATGGCCATGTCGCAAATGAAGGCGTTGTCGATGGAATTCCGGGTTATGAGATCAAGGGGCCGGATGCCGCCGTCAAGACAGCGCTTGAGCAGCCGGGCCGCCTCGCGGGAAATTTCAAGCCGGGCCGGGTTGATTTTCCTCCTGGTCTTTTTGGCGTCGGCCCATATTTCGGCGGTGACGGTCCCGTTGCCGGGCGGGGCAACGCCCAGGGCCTCCCCCAGGCAGTTCATGGAGTTGGCGGTGAAGAGGCCGGCGCAGCAGCCGTGGCCGGGACAGGCGGTTTCAGCCATGCGCTCCAGTTCCCCGTCCGACATTTTGCCGACGGCGTTCCTGCCGACCGCCTCGAAGATGGAAATGAGGTCGGTGTTCTCGCGCCCGGCCAGCATTGGCCCGCCGCCCACGTAAATGGCCGGAATGTTGATTCTCGCCATGGCGTTGAACATGGCCGGCACGATCTTGTCGCAATTGCCGATGCCGATCCAGGCATCGCAGGGATGGGCGGCGAGGATGGTTTCGATCTGGTCGGTTATGAGTTCGCGCGAGGCTAGGGAATATTTCATGCCGAAATGCCCCATGGCGATGCCGTCGCACACCACGCCGCCGACGTTGGCGATCCAAACATTGAAGCCGAGGCGGACAAGTTCCTTGCGGACCTCCTCCTCGATGACCCGGAGGTGGGAGTGGCCGGGAGCCTGGGTGGAGAAGGAGTTGACGATGGTGGCGATAGGTTTTTTGAGTTTGTCGAACGAGTCGATGACCCCGGCGGCGCGCATCAGCCCCCAAGCCGGGATCATATGTCTTTGTCCGGCGACTATGCGCCCGCCCTGGCGGCGCAGGTGATCGATTCCGGCATTGAGGGCGGGGCCGGCCGCGCTTTTGCCCGCATTTGTTTTTTTCTTGGCCGCTAGGGCTCGTTTTTGTTTGGCCATGTCATTCATCTCCAATTTTCCCAGCCACGCCGTTTCGGCCGATCCACAAGGCGGCCGAGGGGATATTATAGCGCCTTGCCGCGGAATTTCAAATGGCCGCGGGATTGCGGCCGGTTTATTTTCCGCTTGGGGTTGACTTTGCCGGCCGCTATGCGGAACATGGTATGGCGGCGGAGGGAAGGGGGGAACATGGTCGGCCAGTTCGATTTTCTGAAAAACGCCAAGGCGTCGACCCTTTTCAACTTATTGGAAAAGTTGCCGTCCGGGGACGCCGCCGTTGTCGTGGCCGGCTTGCCGCACACGCTTGGCGTACAAGTGCTGGCCTATTTTCCGGAGCGGCGTCACGCCGAATTGTTGCTGGAATTGCGCCAGGCCAGACGAGCCGATTCGGCCAAGTCGGCTGAAGTCGCCGGACGGATAATGCGCTTGCTTTTGGACGCTAGGCAAACGGCCCAAGCTATCCCGTCCGCCCGCCCAATCAATAATCCGGACGCCGATCCGCCGGCGCCGCCCAAGCCGGCGGCCGGGCGGGGGGCGGATCCAGCCGTGAATATTGGCCGAATGTTTCCGCCCGGCCGCAAATCCCCCTACGAACAGGTTGCTTCGTCCCCATCCGGCGCCAAGCTTGCGGAAAACCGGCAACCGCCCCGATTGGGGAAGCCGTCTCCGTGGCTTCCCCGATCCGCCGAAAGTTCCCCCATCAATGGTCCGGCCCTTCCCAACAAACCGCCTCCAGTGGCCGGAAATCCCTTGGAGTCGCCTTTGGCCAAATCCGGATTGCTGGAATTGATCAGCCGGGCCAGGGAAAAATTCCTGCCCCGCGACTCCCTGTCGGCCAAACCTGGCCAGCTGGCGATTGGGGGGAAGGCGCCGCCGAGAATTAAACCGGCCGGCGCTAGCCCCGAGCCGAAGGAGGGTTTGGCGTCTTCCGGCTCGGTGAAACTGGGCGGGATTCCCCGGGTGATCGGCCCCGCCCAAAGCCGGAGGGAAAAAACGGCGGAGACGCGAGCGCCGGAGGCGAGGGCCAGACGCATGGACGGCAAGGCGATTCTCGCCGCCATCTTGCGCCAGGCCGACGCCGGAGTAAGGGCCAATGTAAGGCGCGAGGATCCCCTCCTTTATCGTGATTTGCGGGGCAAGATGTTTTATTTCGACGACTTGATGCTGACCGGCGACAGTTCCCTGGCCATGATTTTCACCGTCGCCCCGATTGACGTTTCGGCCCTGGCGTTGAGGTTCGCCTCCCCGGCATTGCGGGAGCGTGTCCTCAGGGCGGTTAGTCCCGGCCGAGCCCGGGCTCTGCGCGACGCGCCGGCCAAGCGGAACGGACTGGACTCGGTGGAGGCGGCGCAGGAGAAAGTTTTGTCCGTGGCCTTGCAATTACAGGCGGCCGGCAGGATACTGATTGATCCCAATGAACCGGATTTAGCGTGAATCCGCTTAGGCCGGGCCTGGCGAAAGCCCTTGCCGCAAGGAAAATGCGATGCCGCTCCTGGAAATAAAAGGCCTCACCAAGTCCTACGCCAACCGCCGGGTGGTCGATGGCGTAGATTTTCATGTCGGGGCGGGAGAGATCGTCGGTCTCCTCGGTCCCAACGGGGCCGGCAAAACCACCACCTTCCGCATAGTCATGGGGATAATCAAGGCCGAGACGGGAAACGTCAGGCTGATGAACGAGGATATAACCCGCCTTCCCATGTATAGGCGGGCCCGTCACGGCATGGGCTATCTTTCCCAGGAGCCGTCGATTTTTCGCAACATGACGGTTGAGGACAACGTCATGTCCATCCTGGAGACCCAAAACCTGTCCCGACCGGCCCGGCGCGCCCGCCTGGCCGAGCTATTGGGCGACATGAACCTGTCCCGGCTGTCGCGCAGCGTCGCCAGCACCCTTTCGGGGGGAGAGAGGCGGCGTTTGGAAATTTGCCGGGCCCTGGTGGCGAGTCCAAGCATATTGCTTCTCGACGAGCCGTTCAGCGGCGTGGATCCCAAGGCGTGCGAGGATATCCAGAAAATAATTTTTAGCCTGCATGAGCGGGGCATCGCCATCCTGATAACCGACCACAATGTCTTCGAGACTTTCACCATTGTTGATCGGGCTTACATCATTAGAAACGGCAAGGTCCTCAAACACGGCACGCCGCAGGACTTGGTGGAGGACGAGGATGCCCGCCGCCTTTATCTGGGAGACAAGTTCGCCGAATACGGCGAGGCGTTCCGGCATTTGCGCGAGGAGGTGAGGAAACGCTTCAAGAACGCGCCGGTGCTGAAAACCGGCTCCGTCGCCAAGGAGGCGATCCTGCGCGGGGAGGAGGATGCCGTCAAGGCGGCCAATATGGAAGACGGCAAATCCTGACTGCGCGTTTGTGGAAGGGGAGAGAGCCATTATGTCTGAATTCCGCCCCGAAAGCGGCCGATAACAATTCCGGATTGCTTGCCGCCGCCGGAATTGTCTTCGGGGAAGGGATGCGGAATAATGGCTGACAAGGCGTTGCTTCTGGGTTTGCGGCGGGAGGTTGTCCCCGCCCTCGTCGGTTTATTGGCGAAAATGAACCTTGAGCCGATGTTGGATGACTGGCGCTCCTTTTCACCCCGGGCTTGGCGCGGCCGCAACCGCCCGATTATGCTCCTGGCCGACGCCGACAATCGCCAGGCGCCATCCATGGCCGGGTTTTGCCGGGAAATACGGCGTTTGTGGGGTGAACCCCCGTCCCTGCTGGTGGTGACCTCGGAACAGAAATTAAGCCGCCTGGCGGAAATGCTTGACGCCGGCGCCGACGCCTGTCTGCCGGCCTCCGGGCCGATCAGGTTGTGGGAAAGGAAAATCTCCCGCCGTCTGGCCGGCAGCCGGATACCGACGGTTTCGGAACTCACCGAGGAAATCCCCGTCAATCTGCTGGATGTGTTTTATGGCGGCGCCGGGTTGATTCGATTGGGGGACGTCGCCTCCATCCATCCCGGCGCCTCGCCCCGGTTGAACCGCTATCGGCGCATGGCTCCGCCTGAATCCGGCTGGCGCGGCACCATCACCTCCGACGCCATTGAGCGTTTCCAGTCCGGCCGTCCGACCAGCTATCTGAGTTGGAATCGGCTTCACTTGTTCCGCCTCCCGCTTCCGGAGGAATATGATGTGGCGGAAAAAGTTTTGCTCCGCCGGGTCGGGCCGCCCCTGATCGCAACCGTGGATCGTTCCCGCCTACCCGCCGGCACCGACGTTTATTCCATTGTTCCCGGGGAAGGGGTGGAGGCTGGTTATATCGCCTGCCTTTTGAACAGCCGCCTGCTGGATTTTTATTTCAACCGCTTGGCCAAGAACGGTTCCGACGGCAGGTTGCGCCTGGACGATCTCCGAAACGCCCCCGTTCCCAAACCCACGGCCCGCGGCCAGGTGGAATTGAAGCGCGCCGCCTCCCTCCTCTCCTATTTCGGGCCGCAACCGCGAATCTGGATCGATCAGCAGACCAAGGATGAAACCTGGGAGCGCATGGAGAACGTGATTTTCGAACTTTATGGCGCCGGCCACGCCGTCCGGGACGAGTTGGCCACCATGCATTTTTGACCGTGCGGTTTTGCCTCGCCTCCGCTATTGGTCACATGCCAAGATAGCCGCCGTCCACCGGCAGGATGGCGCCGCTTACGTAATCCGAGGCCGGCGAAGCCAGGAAAACCACGGCGCCCTGGAGATCCTCCGATTTGCCCCAGCGGCCGGCCGGTATGCGGGCGGTGTGCGCCTTGCCCTGTTCGGTGTGGATCATATTGGCTGTAAGCTCGGTGTCCATATAGCCTGGGGCTATGGCGTTCACATTTATGCCCAGTCCGCACCATTCGTTCGACAACGCCTTGGTGAGTTGCATGACTCCGCCCTTGCTGGCTGTGTAGGCGGGAATCCGCTTGCTGCCCATGAACGACGTCATGGAGGCGATATTGATGATTTTGCCGCCTTCCTTTTGCTCCCGCATCACTCGGGCCGCGAGTTGGCACATATAAAACATGGCGCTGAGGTTGACGTTGATTATAATGTTCCATTTGTCGGCCGGGAAGTCAATGGCATCGCACCGGTGTTGAAGTCCGGCCCCGTTCAGGAGGATGTCCAGGCGTCCGCCCAGGGCTTCAACCGCCTTGGCGAAGCCGGCCTCGCGCGAAGGCTGATCGCAGAGGTCGGCCTTGACGGCGTAATACCCGTTGGCCGCCCCGCCCAGGCTCTCGGCCAAGGGGAATATGCCGTCTGAAACGTCAAGCAATGCCACCTTGGCGCCGGCGTCGCGCAGGGCGGTAGCCATGCCGTAGCAAAGTCCGGTGGTCTTGGCTGCCCCGGTCACGATAGCGGTTTTGCCAGCTAGTGAAAAAGCCTTGGCGATATCCATATCAATCTCCTATCCATGCCTGATGCTTGTATGGTCCCGGAGAACGCCGGCGCGTTCCGCCCGATCCGTTCCGGTGGAGACGATTATATTGGTTTGATCCCAAAGGGCAATAGCCAATGCCGCCAGGCTTTCCACCAGAGCCTCGCAAGGGAATTCAACGGAACCGGGCGGGCCGGTTGCGGGAAGCCAAACCGTAACCTTAAATTTTGAAAGCGATAACAGCAAAAATGTCAAGGCTGTGGACACTTCTTCCAGTAAAGTGTTTCCATGCTGCCGGAAAATCGCTAAAATTTCCCTGTCGGTCCAAATCGCAACCGGCTGAGATAGAATGCGTCCGAATTGAAGGGAGATGGCATGTCTGCGGCGGTTGGAGGGGTAATCGAGGGCTCCTACTATTACAAGGTGATTCGCAAGATTGCCGATGGCGGCATGGGAAGCGTTTACGAGGTGGAGCAGCATGGGGCCGAGGGCTTCGTCAAGCTCATGGCCCTGAAAACCATCATCCCCCACTACACCAACAACAAGGAATTCGTCGACATGTTCATTGGCGAAGCCAAACTGGTCGGCAACCTCGTGCATCCCAATATTGTGCAGATCTACCAGTTGGGCCGCACCAACGAGGGATTCTTCATCGCTATGGAGTATATCGACGGCATCAACCTGGAACAGTTTCTCATGCGGCATTACGATCTGAAGCGCAAAATCCCCCTTGACATAGCCACCTTCATCGTCAGCCGCATTTGCCGGGGGTTGGAGTACGCCCATACCAAAACCGATGTTTTGCGGCGCCCCTTGAACATTGTCCACCGCGATGTCTCCCCGAAGAATATCCTTATAAACACCGAGGGCGAGTGCAAACTCACCGATTTCGGCATCGCCAAGGCCAGGAACTATATGGAACAGGACGAGGAGCGGGTGCTCATGGGGAAGGTCGAGTATATGTCCCCGGAACAGGCCGACTATCGCATCACCGACGCCAGGAGCGATTTGTTCTCCCTGGGCATAGTTTACGTCGAGCTTCTTACCGGCAACAACGGCTATGTCGGCGCCGACACCAACGAAACCCTGGACCGGGTCAAGCGGGCCGAAATCCCGGACCTCGTGAAGGAGCGCGGCGACGTGCCTCCGGAAATCGTGAAGATTGTCAACAAGGCGTTGCAGAAAAACCCCATACAACGCTACCAGAGCGCCACCAACATGGTTTACGACCTCGAATATCAAATGTATTCGCGCGGCTACGGTCCCACCATAGCCTCTTTCGCGAAGTATGCGGCGGAGCTTTTCCCGCGCCATAGTTTCGCCACCTCCAAACACACCCCCCTGAATGACGACGTCAGGAGTTGACGCGCATGGCCGGACCGGCGTCCGAATTGCTGGCGAGGGCCAGGGGCGTCCGGGTGATCTGCCTGGGCGATGTGATGCTGGATCGCTATGTTTATGGCGCGGCCACCAGGATTTCCCCCGAGGCGCCTGTGCCGGTGGTTCATGTGCGGCGCCAAGTCCTTGTTCTCGGCGGGGCCGGCAATGTGGCGAACAACCTGGAGGCGTTGGGACTTTGCCCCACGCTGCTGAGCGTGGTTGGCGACGACGCCAACGCCGGGATTCTCGAAAATCTTCTCGCCAATGACCGCAAAGCCGCCGGCTTTTTCATTCTGCGAGATCCTTCCCGCCCCACCACCGTTAAAACCAGGGTTATAGCCGGCATCCAGCAGGTGGTGCGTTTCGACGAGGAGGATACGTTTCCCCTGTCGGACGCCATGAACTCCCGCCTGGCGGAACGATTCGGCAAATTGCTTGCCGGCGCCGACGGGGTGGCCATTTCCGATTACGCCAAGGGCGTGGTCAATCCGGCGCTTGTCCGGGAGGCGATCCGCATGTCGGCTGCGGCCGGCGTGCCGGTGGCGGTGGATCCCAAGGGAAGGGATTACGGCAAATACGCCGGAGCCGATCTGGTGAAGCCCAACCGCAAGGAATTGGCCGAGGCCGCTGGGATGGACATCCCGGACGAGACTGCGGCGGCCGAGGCTGGCCGCGCCCTTATGGCTCGGCATGACATCAAAAACCTATTGGTCACCCTGAGCGAAAAGGGCATGCTGCTTCTGCGGCGGGACGGCGCCGGACGAGAATCGTTCTTTCTGCCTTCGCGGGCGCGCGAGGTTTTCGACGTCACCGGGGCCGGCGACACCGTCCTTGCCGCCATGCTCGCGGCTTTGTCCACCGGCGATCGATTGGAGACCGGGGTCAGGTTGGCATCCCTGGCGGCCGGATTGGTGGTGGGAAAGATTGGCGCCGCCTCGGCCACGGTCGAAGAGGTGGAAAAAGCGGAAGATGAAGCGGAATAGGATGGCGTGGAATTTTCCCGGAGACGGCATGGATAAAATGGAACGGTTTGCGGCGGTGGTTCTGGACGAGGAAAAAGGCGAACTCCTGCTCCTCGATCAAACCTTGTTGCCTAATGAGACCAGAATTATTCGCCTCCGGGAAACGGAGGAAATTTGGGAGGCGATCAAAAACCTCCGGGTCAGAGGTGCGCCGGCCATCGGCATTGCCGCCGGGTTTGGCGTCTATCTGGCCGCCGCGGCCTCGACCGCCGACGACAGCGCCGGTTTGCGAAGGGATTTCCTCAAGGCAAAAGAACGATTGGCCTCGGCCAGGCCAACGGCGGTAAATCTCTTTTACGCGCTGTCCCGCATGGAGATGCGGCTCGACGCCATGGAAGCGGCAAGTCGGGCGGAAACGATGGCCTCCTTGCTGGCCGAGGCCAAAGCCATCCAGGCCGAGGATGCGGCTATGTGCCGTTCCATAGGCGTACACGGCTTGTCGCTGCTCGCGCCCGGCATGGGCATTCTCACCCATTGCAATGCCGGGCAGTTGGCGGCCAGTCGTTACGGAACCGCCCTGTCGCCTATATATATCGGCCAGGAACGGGGTTATTCCTTTAAGGTTTTCGTCGACGAGACTAGGCCGTTGCTGCAGGGGGCGCGGCTTACCGCCTTTGAACTCATGCGGGCCGGGATCGATGTAACCCTGATTTGCGATAATATGGCGGCCGCGGTGATGCGCAAGGGCTGGATCCAGGCCGTGCTGGTCGGTTGCGATCGGGTGGCGGCCAACGGCGACGCCGCCAATAAAATAGGGACGTCCGGCGTGGCCATCCTGGCTCGTCATTACGGCATACCATTTTATGTTCTTGGTCCAACATCCAGCATTGATATGAACTGTCCAACCGGTCGCGACATCCAGATAGAGGAGAGGGCGGCTGGCGAGGTCACCGACCTATGGTATGAAAAATCCATGGCGCCCAGGGGCGTGAAGGTTTTCAATCCGGCCTTCGACGTCACGGATCACGAACTGATTAGCGGCGTCATCACCCAGCGCGGAGTGACCAAACCGCCCTTTGGCGAGGCTTTTGCCAAGATTTTC
>JAISYD010000294.1 GCA_031270145.1 Planctomycetota bacterium | reverse complement strand
CCGCCGTACGGCATGACAATGACGCTGGCGTCGGCCCCGATTTTTCGTCGCGCCGCGGCGAAGGCTTCCTGGACGGTTGGATATGGAGAGAAAAACAGGCGTCGCACAAATTCCGGCTCCAAATCCGAAACCAGGTAAACTTCGGATCTTTGCAAAACCATGGCGATGGCGGCCGCCTTGTGCCCGCCGAGCTGGAAATCGGCCTGGATTCGGGTTATGAGGCTGGACGGGGAATCCGCGCCCAGCATCCATTCCTCGAACACGTCTTCGCCCAACCCTTCCCGGCAACTTCCCGCCAGGATAATGATCCCGCCGTCGCGGACGGCGTGCTTGGCATTGTCCAACGCCTTTTGGGTCTGGTAAAGGTTGATGTCCTTGGGAAATCCCCCCTGCGAGGCGATGACGATATCGGCGCGCCGCCGAATGCCGACCCGGTACAGCGAATCGAGGAAACGGCAACCTTCGCGATGGGCGGCCCGATGATGCCCGGCCACGGCGCGTATAATCTCCTTTTTTTCATTCAACACCACATTGACGATAAAATGCAGCGGACAGAATCGCATCGCCTCCTCTATGTCGAGACGCAGCGGATTGTCCTCCAGGCGGCCGGCGGCCGCTTCCGGCAGCACCATGCGGCTATGGTTGGCCTGAATGGCCGCCCGGGTGGAGACGCCGGGCATAATGGCTTTGGCCCCACCGCTGTAGCCGGCGAAATAATGGTATTCGATATTTCCGAGGCCGATGCGCTTATCCGCCTCGGCAACCGGCCTGGCGATATCCACGGGCGTGCCGGAACCGGTGACGCCCAGATGCACGGCGTCGGCGGGGTCGCCGTCGAGGCAACGGACGCGTTCGAACGACGCGTCGCCCACCAGCCGGCGCATTTCACCCTCCGTATGTTTGCGATGCACGCCGAGGGCGAAGACGACAACGACATCGTTCATGTCGACGCCGGCGGCGGCAAGCTCGTCCAGTACGGCGGGGAGCACCTGGTAGCTCGGCAACGGCCGGGTGATGTCGCTGGTGATGATGGCGATCTTTTCGCCGGGCCCGACCAGTTCCCGCAAGGGCGGCGATTCGATTGGTTCCCGCAGCGCCCGCGCCACCGCCGCCGGGCCGACGATACCGACAGGCGCCTGGTTCGGCCGCAACACCCCGAGCAACTGCTTGTCCGGAACGTCGACCGGCTGGGTGGAGGAGCCAATGCCGATATCGATGCGCACGCCGATTCTCCGTATGGGCGGGAAGGCTGTTATTGCCGGCCACAACCAATTCCATCCGGCGGAATTGCGAGGGAAATCAAGTTTCCTTAAACGCCCGCGTCCAGCAACCCGGCCACGATGTCGACGATTTGCGCCGTGCTCTCGGCGATATGGACGCCGGCGTCGCGCAACATCCTTTCCTTGCTTTCGGCGCTGCCGGTGCCGTCGGCGGCGATAATGGCCCCCGCGTGTCCCATGCTGCGCCCCCTGGGCGCGTTTTTGCCGGCGATAAGCGCGACCATCGGCTTGGAAATGTGGCGCTTGGCGTAGGCGGCGGCGGTTTCCTCGTCCATGCCGCCGATTTCGCCGATCATGACGATGACCTTGGTTTCGGCGTCCGCCTCGAAAAGCGGCAGGATGTCGACAAAGGCGGAGCCGGGAATCATGTCGCCGCCGATGCCGATGCCGGTGGACTGGCCGATGCCGCGCCGGGTCAGCATGAATACCGTTTCGTAACAGTTGGTGGCGCTACGGGACATTATTCCGACCGGGCCGGGAGTGAAAATGCTGTGAGCCATGAAACCGGCCTTGGATTTGCCCGGCGAGATGACGCCGAAGGAATTGGGCCCGATGACGCGGCATTGCTTCTTCCTGGCGGTATGGTACACCCCCATCATGTCGTGGACCGGCACATGTTCGGCAATGGTTAGGACCAGCGGCAGTCCGGCGTCCATCGCCTCGTAGGCGCTGTCGGCCGTTGCCTTGGCGGGTACGAAAATTATCGACGCGTTCGCGCCCGTCGCTTCCACGGCCTCGCGCATGGTGTTGTACACGGGCACGCCGTGCACCTCCAGGCCGCCCCGGCCGGGAGTGACGCCGGCAACGACCTTAGTGCCATACCGCAACATTTGCTCGGTGTGAAAGGTGCCCTCCCGCCCGGTGATGCCCTGCACGACGAGTTCGGTGTTTTGATCGACAAGAATGCTCACAGGCGTTCCTTCCTTTCCGCCAGCGCCCGCACCCCTTGATGCAGGCCGTCGGCGAATATCACGTTGTCGCGGGCAATCGAGGACAGGATTTCCAGTCCCTGGTCCTTGTTCGTCCCTTCGAACCTGACGACAATCAGCTTGTCGCTTTCATGTTCCGCCATGAATCGCCTCACTCCATTCGCCGCCTCGTCGCAACGGGTGATCCCGCCGAAAATATTGATGAACAATCCCTTGATCCGATCTTCGCCAAGGACGATGCGCACCGCCTCCTTGATGCGGTCGGCGGTGGAGCCGCCGCCCAAATCCAGGGCGGAATGAACAACCATGCCATTTGCGCCGAGGACATCGATGCAGGACATGATCATGCCCGAACCGTTGCTGATGACGGCCAGGTTCCCGGCCGGATCGCACGGAATATAGAGAAAACGGTATTGGCGCGCCTCCAGCACGCGCGGCTCCCGTTCCAGCCGGTCGCGCAGGGCAAGGATATCCGGATACTTGCCCAAGGCGCTGTCGTCGATCGCCGCCTTGGCGTCCACCGCCACCAGGGCGCCGGTTCCGTCCACCGCCAGCGGATTGATCTCGCAGAGGAGGCAATCATGTTCCATGAACGCCCGG
>JAISYD010000261.1 GCA_031270145.1 Planctomycetota bacterium | reverse complement strand
TGGCGATTCCCTTCGTTTTTTTGCTCGCCGGGCTGTGGGGTGGCGAAAGCGACCATTGGCGACAGGTGCTAAGCTACATGCTGCCGACCTACCTGCGGGAAACGGCCCTGGTCGTGGGCGGCAGCGCCGGGCTTGCCGCGGCCATCGGCGTCGCCCTCGCCTGGTGCGTCGGCCTGCACGATTTTCCCGGGCGGAAGGCATTCGAGGTCGTCCTTCTTCTGCCCCTGTCGATTCCCTCGTATATCGCCGCCTATACCTACGACGGCCTTTTGGGGTATACGGGTTTTTTCCAGGCGACGTTGCGCAACCGCCTCGGGATCGACGTCAACGCCTACGGCTTTTCGGCGCCGCGCCTGGCCTGCGCGATTTTCATCTTCGCCGTCACCCTCTATCCCTATATCTATATTTTCGCGCTAACCTATCTCCGGAATCACGGCGCCTCGATGCTCGAAAGCGCGACCCTGCTCGGCGGCGGCCGGGCCCGCATCCTTTTCCTCGTGGTTCTCCCCCTCCTGCGGCCCTCCCTCGTCGCCGGCGGCACCCTTGTCTGTCTCGAGGTCCTAAACGATTACGGGGTCACCAGCCATTTCGGCGTCCATACCTTCACCACCGCCATTTTCGCGGCCTGGTTCGGCATGGGCGAGGCCGCTTCGGCGGTCAGGCTGGCCTTGATGCTTTTGGCGGCGGTGCTGCTACTGATTCTAGCCTCGAAAGCGCTGCAAAAGGCCGGCCGCTACCACTTGGCGTCCGGGAAGGAAAAGGGGAGCCGTCCGCGGAGGCTCGACGGGCTTGCCGCCGCCGGCGCCTTTTCCTTCTGCCTCGCCGTCGCGGCGGTTTGCTTCCTGATTCCCGTCGGTCAGATGCTGGCCTGGGCGCGCATGTCCTGGGAGGCCGGGACGGTGGACTCGCTCGCGCCGCCTTTCCGGCAGACGCTTTTCGTCGCCGGGGTCGCGACCGCGATCATCATGGCGCTGTCGGCGGCGACGGCCGTGGCGGGCCATGCCAGCCCCGGGCGGGGCTCGCGGCTCGCCGCCCAGGCCGCCGGCATGGGGTACGCCATTCCGGCGGCGGTTTTGGCGATCGGGGCGGTCATGCTGTTCGCCGGGATCGACAAGGCCGTCGCCCGTTTCGCGCCCGGCTTCCCGGGCGCGCCGCTGGGAATGACGATATGCCTTTTGCTCTACGCGTATGTGGTGCGTTTCTTCTCCATCGGATACCAGGCGATCGAGGGGGGGTATCTGAAAATGGGCAGGCTGCGCTCCGAGGCGTCCCGCACCCTGGGCCGCGGCCCCGCCATGACCTTCCTGCTGGTCGAACTTCCCCTGCTCGGAAACGCGATGATCGGCGGTTCGATATTGGTCTTCGTGGACATCATCAAGGAACTGCCGCTGACCCTGATCTTGCGGCCCTTTAATTTCAACACGCTGGGGACCAGGGTCTACGAGTTAGCCCATAACGAGGCCATTCCCGAAACCTCCCTTCCGGCCCTCGCCATCGTCGTGATCGGAGCCGCCTTCGTCGCGTTCATGCGGTTGTGGGACAAAAGGGGCGAATCGTGACGGCAATGGATCTGGAGAAAGCGTTCCTTCGCGTCGAGGGCCTGTCCTTCCGTTACGGCGGGTCGGCGCCGCCGGTCTTGCGGGATTTTTCCCTGACGATGGGCGAGGGCGAGGTGGTCGGGGTGGCGGGAGCCAGCGGCTGCGGCAAGACCACCCTGCTGCGGCTCATCGCCGGACTCGAACGCCCGCTGCGGGGAATAATAGAAATAGACGGATTGACCGTGGCCGGCCCCGGCCGGTTCGTTCCCCCCGAGAATCGCCGAGTGGGCATGCTGTTCCAGGACTACGGGCTGTTTCCCCACATGACCGTTTCCGCCAACATCGCCTTCGGCCTGCATAGAATAGCCCGATCCGAACGGAGGCGGTGCGTGGCCGAAATGCTTGAATTGATCCGGATGCCGGAACTGGCCCGGCGCTATCCGTACGAGTTGAGCGGCGGTCAGCAACAGCGGGTCGCCCTCGCCAGGGCGCTCGCCCCCCGGCCCAAGCTGCTGCTCCTCGACGAACCGTTTTCCACTCTCGACGCCGGCCTTCGCGCGAGCATTCGCGGGGAGGTGCGCGACATCATCTCCGCCTCCGCCGCGACCTGCCTCCTTGTCTCGCACGACAAGGCCGACCTTGAAGCCGTATGCGGAAGAATCCTGTCCGTAACGGCCGTTTCCTGACCGTCCCTCGTCTCTCGCCGCTCTCGGAGTGGATTTAAGCTTTAAGCGGCCCAAGCGAGCGCCTTTATCAGCGGAAAGCGTCTTCCACCGACCACCGGTCGGTCGGGGCGATCTCGCCGCGCCGGTAAGCCCGCTTGACGTCGTCAAGCGACGCGAAGCGGTGAACCCTACCGTCATTTTAGCCTTCCGCGTGGCCTGGTACAAGCCCAGCTGGAACTCCTGGCTCGGCAGGTAATGCACGTCGAAGGTGGAGGCGTTCCTGAGGTGTTTGGATGGCGGGAGCTTCTCGTAGGCATCCTTGACGGCGCCGCCGGAGACGAGGATGTGAATGGAGGTGGTGTCGTAAATAATCAGGCCGTCGTTCACGACGAACACCTTGGTGGCCGGCGTCTCCAAATCGAACGCCTCGCGCCGTCCGGCTGGGCGACCCGCTCGACCTTGCGCTCGTAGGCCGTGCGCGCGCGGGTTATAGCTGGCTTTGTCCCGGGGGTCGCAACCCACTAGCGCCCAGCCGGTACGCTGTCTGGGCTTGGAAGCGGTGCGGCTAAGCGCCCAATTGACGGCGTTGTCAATCCACGGCGTCACCGTCGGGTTCGCCGCCATGGTCGCCGCCGCGGGCGCCAGCCGCATGCCCACGCCGATCGGATCGGCGTAGACCCCGCGCCAGCGGTTGACCAATGGGGTGGCGGTATCGCGGTCGGCAGGCCGGTCGGCCGCTATTACTGCATTAGCTGTTAAACTGTGTAGGTGCGTCTGTTTAACGCCGATATTTGACTGGAGGGCGTCAGAGGCGCTAGATGGAATAATTGTATTGACAAAAACAAACCCTTCGGCATTATTGCCGAAGGGTTTGTTGGATGTCTGGTCGGGCCGAGTGGATTTGAACCACCGATC
>JAISYD010000240.1 GCA_031270145.1 Planctomycetota bacterium | reverse complement strand
GCCGTCAGTCCGCGATAATCACGTCGACCCCGTGCGATTCGAACAGGGAGACGTATTTGTCGCTGATGCCGGCATCGGTGATCAAGTGGTGCAACAACTCGAATTTCCCCAGGGGGGCGAAGGAAATCTTGCCCATCTTGGTGGAATCGGCCACCAGGAAAACCTCCCGGGACGCACCGATCATGGCCCGCTTCACCGGGATGTCGTTCAGGCCGGGATAGGTTATCAGGCCGTCGTCGCTTAGGCCGGTGGCGGCTAGGAAGAGCTTTCCCGCCACAATGGTCTTGTCGAAGAACTTGGCCGCCTGCTCGCCGGTGGTGGACAGGGTGGGCGGCTTGAATTCGCCCCCGACCAGCATCACCTGGACATTGAACTTTGAACCCAGGATCAGGGCGATGTTGAGGGCGGTGGTGATCACGCTCAGGTTGGAGACGTTTTCAATGTGGTTGGCGACCTCGGTGATGGTGGAACCCGCGTCAAGGATGATCGAATCGCCCTCGCTCACATAGGCCGCCGCCTTAGCCCCCAATTTTTTCTTCTTGTCCATGTTGACGCTGTGCTGCAGCGTCATGGTGCTGACCTGAACCGGTATGGTCTTGAGGAAGGCCCCGCCGTGGCGGCGCACCACATGGCCGTCCTCCTCCAGCTTGTCCAAATCCTGCCGGATGGTGGGCTCGGTTACGGAGAAAAGATCCCGGAGGGCCGCGACCTTGGCCGAGCCCTCCTCCTGGATCAGTTCGAGGATCTTCCGCCGGCGCTGTTCCGGAAGCAGGACGCCGGCCTTTCCGTTGGAGTCCATGGGCTCAGCCCCGCAACAATGGACGCATGCCGTCCGCGAAGGCCTTGAGTATAAGCCAACAGGAGGTGGCGCCGGCGTCAAGGACGCCTATGGAGCGCTTGCCGAGGCGGCTGGCCCGGCCAATTTTCGCCTCCATATCCTTGGTGGATTCCCAGCCGGCCTTGGCGGCCTTTTCCATGGCGTCCAGGCAGGCTGGGAAATCGGAACCGCCGGCCAGGGCCCGGGCGAAGGCTTCGGATCCGGGGATGAGGGCGTCGAGCATGGTCTTGTCGCCCGCCTTGGCGTCGCCAAGCGATTGCACGCCGGCCAGCGCCGCCTGGAGCATCCCGGAGAAGGCGACCGCGTCCACTTGCTCCCGGCCGGCGATTGCCTTGGACATTTCGAGGAAGAAGGTACCGTAAATCGGACCCATGGAGCCGCCGATTTCGGTGAGCAGGATCCGGCCAAGCGCCTTGAGAGCCTGGTCAAGGCCGCAGGCGCCGAGATCGGTCCGCTCCTTGAACATGGCGAAGCCCTTGTTCATGTTCACGCCGTGATCGCCATCGCCGATGGCGCCGTCGATTTCGCTCAAATATTCCTTGTTTTTCTGAATGACCTTGACCAGGCCGAGGGCGACGGCGCCCCCATCCTTGTTGGCGAATCCGGACATGCATTCCTCCTGTCAAAATTGGGTCAAGCCCATGCAATCGCATTCCATGTCGATCAGTTCCCTCAGCTCGGCGTCCAATTTCATGACCGAAAGGGTGGCGCCCATCATTTCCAGCGAAGTGAAATAATTGCCGACGCGGGCGCGGCGGATTGCCATGCCTCTTTCGCGGATCAGCTCCTCGATCCGGTTGTAGAGGATGTAAAGCTCCATGATCGGAGTGGCGCCGAGCCCGGAAACCAGGACCGCGACCTCGTCCCCAGCGACGAAGGGGAGATCGGGGATCACCGTGTCGACCAGCATTTTCGCCACCTCGTCGGCCGGTTTGAGATCGGTCACCTCGATGCCGGGCTCGCCGTGATGGCCGATGCCAAGTTCCATTTTGCCGGGAGCGATCCGGAAATTCGGCTTTCCCACCTCCGGAATGGCGCAAGGCGCGAGACCGACCCCAATGGAGCGGGTGTTGTCGATGGCTTTTTGGGCGGCGGCGACAACCTCCTCCAAGCTCCCGCCCCTGGCGGCCCTGGCGCCGCCCGCCTTCCACATGAAGATCTCCCCGGCCACGCCACGGCGCTTGGCCCGTTGATCCCGGGGGGCGGAGGGGACGTCGTCGTTGGCGACCACGGTCAACACCTTGATGCCGTCGTCTTCGGCCATTTGCCGAGCCATTTTCACATTCATGTTGTCGCCGGCGTAATTGCCGTAGAGGCAGGCCACTCCATTCCCACCGTCCGCCTCCCGCATGGCGTCGTAGAACGATTTGGCGGTGGGGGAGGAGAAGATTTCGCCGATCGCCACAGCGTCAACCATGTTTTTACCGACATAGCCGACAAAGGCCGGCTTGTGGCCGCTGCCTCCGCCAGTGACTATGCCGACCCGCCCCTTTTGCGGGGCGAACCTCGACTTCACCACCCTGGGGTTGGCGGTCCCGACCACGATTTCCTTGTGGGCCTTGAGAAAGCCCTTGATCATATCGTCGACCACTTTGGATGGATCGTTGAAAAATCTTTGCATGCCAGCTTCTCCTGAAAAGCGTCCAGGTTCCCATGGCGGCAACCTTATTGGATGGAATAGCCGCCGTCAATCACCAGGTTGGAGCCGGTCACCAGGTTGGCCGCGTCGCTGGCCAAATAAACGGCGGCGGCGGCCACCTCCTCAGGGTAGCCGAAACGCCCGGCCGGAATCTTCTTTTTCATGGCTTCCCCGGTTTCCCCGGCCCAGGCCTTTTTGCCCAGTTCGGTAAGGATGACGGTGGGGGAGATGGCGTTCACCTGGATGTTGAATTCGGCCCATTCGCAGGCCAGCACCTTGGTGAGGACGATGACGCCGCCCTTGGAGCTGTTGTAGGCGGCATGGCGATCCAGGGCGATGACGCCGCCCTGGGAAGCCATATTGATGATCTTGCCGCCCTTTTGCCCGATCATGATCCGGCCAACCGCCTGGGACATGAAAAACAGGGCGGAAAGGTTGAGGTTTATGGTCTTGTACCAATAATCCTCGGACAGTTTTTCGGCGTCGTCCAGAAGCGCCACGCCGGCGCAGTTGACCAGGACGTCGATGCGGCCGAATTGGCCAACCACGGCGTCCACAAGGTGGCGGATCGTCTGGTTGTCGGTGATGTCG
>JAISYD010000219.1 GCA_031270145.1 Planctomycetota bacterium | reverse complement strand
GCTGGCTGCGGGGGGCGGGCTGCCGCCGCCCGCGCCTCGACCTGCGCTGGCGCCCCTATGCCTCGGACGAGGCGCTTGGGATCTGGCGGCGGGCCAGGGCCGGGACGCTACCGCCCGGGCTAGTTGGGAATATTGACCGCGGCCTGCGCTGAGCGGCGTCGGAAGTCACTTCCCCTCCCGGAAGCGAAGGGAAGCCCGCTGGATGGCGTTCCGCCCCATTTTGTCGCGGATGCGATCCGTGGCCCGGGCCAGGCGCTCCAATTTGGCGGCATCGCTGGCGGAAGGGAAAAACAGGCGACCCTGGTTTTCCTGGTCGCCCTCGGCGGCGGCCAAACCGGACAATCCTACCCCAATCAGCCGGACCGGCCGGCGGCCGGCGTCGCTGCGCTCCCGCAACAGCCGCGCCGCCTCGGCCCAAATGACCTCGACCAGGCAGGTGGCGGCCGGCAGAGTTTTCCGCCGGGTGACGGCGGTGAAATCGCCGTAGCGGAGTTTCAGGCAAACCACCCGACCGACCAGCCGGTTTTTCCGCAGCCGCTCCGCCACCCGCTCCGCCTGTTCCAGCAGGGCTTCCTTCAACTCCGCCATAAGCGTGACGTCGGCGGCGAAGGTATGTTCGCCGGAAATCGATTTTTCCTCCCCTTCCGGCGTCACCGGCGATGGGTCGATGCCGTTGGCCAGGCGGCTCAGCTCGCGGCCGGCGCTTCCCAGTTCCGCCGCCAGCGCCTCCTCGGGCCATTGGGCCAGTTGGCCGATGCTGACAATGCCAAGTTTTTCCAGCCGGCGGCGAGTGACCGGCCCCACGCCCCATATTTTCCCCACCGGCAGGGGCGCCAACCGCTCCAGGATTTCCTCTTCCGGAATCACGGTCAAGCCATCCGGCTTGTCGAGGTCAGAGGCTATTTTGGCGACGAAGCGGCAACTGGCCACCCCTACCGAAGCGGTTAGGCCAGTTTCCAGCCTTATGCTTTTCCGGATCCGCCGGGCGATGCGTACCGGATCGCCATGCAGGCGTTGGCAACCGGTGACGTCGAGGAAAGCCTCGTCCAAGCTGACTGGCTGCACCAAGGGGGTGACGCGGGAGAAGACGGCGAATACCCTTTCCGACACCTCGGCGTACCGCTCCAGGCGCGGCGGGGTGAAGACGGCGCCGGGGCAGAGACGCATGGCCCGGGCGGTCGGCATGGCGCTCTTGACGCCATAGGCGCGAATCTCGTAGGAGGCGGCCGACACCACCCCCCGGGAATTGGCCGGGCCGCAGACCGCCACCGGCCTCCCCCGCCATTCGGGATGATCCAATTGCTCCACCGAGGCGTAAAAGGCGTCCATATCGACATGCAATACGGCCCGGCGCCAATAGTCCATCGCTTACTCCGGTGGCGGCGAAGAATCCAGGATCAAAAAGCCGATTTTCCAGCGCTCTCTGGAACGGGACGCGCCCCATCCCGGAGCGCCTTGAGTAAAGCCGCGAGATCAGCCGCAAGCGGCGCCGCCAGCCGTATCTCCCGGCGGTCGGCCGGGTGCGGGAAAACCAGTTCCGCCGCGTGCAGGGCATAACGCCCCTGCCTCATCGCGCCGCCGTCCGCCAGGGCCAGGTCGAGACGATTTCCGCCGCCATAACGCGAATCGGCGACCAGCGGATGCCCGATGGCGGACAGGTGCAGCCGCAACTGGTGCTGCCTCCCGGTCACCGGTTTCAGGCGGACCAGGGTGAAGCCTTGGGCGAAGCGCTCCTCCACTCGGTACAATGTCCGCGAAGGTTTGCCGTCCGCACCCCGACGGATGGCCATGCGGCAGTGGTCGCGCTCGGCGGGATCCCGCCCGATGGGCAGGTCGATCTCGCCGGCATCGTCCGCGATGATCCCGCGGCAAACCGCCAAATAGGTTTTTTGCGGCGCCCGATCTTCGAAATCCTCCTGAACAATCCGCTTGGTCCGGGCATTCTTGACCGCCAGGATCACCCCCGAGGTGTATTGGTCCAGGCGGTTCGCCAGGTTCACCGACCCACCCTCCGGCAAAACGTCCCGGTAACGCCAATACAAGGCGTTCAGCAACGTGTCGTGGCGGTGTTTGCCCACGGGATGCACAATCAGGCCGGGCTGCTTGTTCACCGCCACCAGATCATCGTCCTCGTAAATAATGTCGAGGGGGATGCTCTTGGCCGCCTCAACCGCTCCGCCGTCCGGCTCGCGGCAACGCAGCAGCACCAGATCGCCGGCCATGACGCGCCAATTGGCCGGCCGGGCCGCGCCGTTCACCTCCACCCTCCCCTCCGAAATGCGCAACTGCGCCCGGGCGCGGCTCATGGACGGGAGCATCGCCTTGACGAAAAGATCCAGGCGGTTCCGGTCCTGGGCCGGTTGGACCGTGAATTTCAGATCAAATGGCTTGGCCGGGTCTATGGCCATGGCGCCTTGCCGTCGTCCCCGGCGGCGATGGCCGGGGCGGCCGCCCCGGCGATCCGGCCGCCCAGGGCGTGGAATATCCCGCCTGTCAGGCCAATGGCCATATTGGAGGATCGAAAAAGCAGCATGAGCGCCACCCCGACCCTGGAATTGTCCCCGCCCGGAGCGGCCAAGTCAAGGAGGGACGCCATGGCAAGCTCCCCCTGCCCCACCCCTCCCGGGGCGCCGGGGATCGAGTTGATGGCCATGGCCATGGGGACAAGCAGATAATAACGCATCCAGGGGACGCCGGAGATCCCAAGCGCCTCGCCGAAGCATTGGCAGGACGCTATGGTGGCCAGATGCGCCAGGCCGCCGTAAAACAAGGTCAGCGGCAGGGTGGCCGGGCGTTTGACATTGCCGGCGATCAGGTTGTGCAGCCGCCTGAGCCGGCCGCCTCCCGCCGCCGGAGCGTCTTTCCGCCGTCGGCCGCTCTTCCCTGCCCAAGCCAGGTAAAAGACCATGAACAGGCAGATCGCCCCGGCGGCGGCGACAAAGGGGATCATTTTCGCCAGCATCCGGTTGGCCAGCAGGAAGCGGTAGTCCAGCGTCATGCCGAACAGGATCACCAGGATGAGCGAAGGCAGCCCCAATAGGCGATCGAGGGAGATGGTGGCGAGAGCGGAACCGATCCCAGCGCCGCCGTCCCGGCTCAGGGCATAGACGCGATAGGCGTCCCCGCCGGTGGAACCGGGCAAAAAGATATTGAAAAAGGAACCGGCGAGGCAAAAGCAAAAGGCTTTCAACCGCGTCAGGGCGAATCCGCAATCCTCCAGCAGGCGATGGAGCCGGAGCGCGCCCCACAGGGGCTGGGTGAAGGAAATGCCGAACCCCAGGAGCGTCAGGCCCCAGTTTTCGGAAACGCGCCGCCAAACATCCGCGCCCGGGCGCAGTGACGGGTTAACTATGACGTAGGCCAGCAAGGCGAGGGCGAAACAGACCCGGTGGACCTTCCACGACTTCCGACCCAACAACCGCCAGATTGTTCCCGGAATCAGCCCCAGGACGAGCAATGAAGACAATGCGGCAATATTGTAAAACCCGCGCCAGTTATCCGAATGCGGCACTCTGAAAAGCTCAACCGCCACAATTTGCGAGGACAGACATAAAGGTATTAAAACCAGGAGGCAGGCCGGCGGCAACCATTCCCAGGCGGATGGCTTTCCGGCGGCGGGAGCATTGGTGTTTTGTCGCGGCATCGGTAAAATCTCGGTTTTTCCTCAAGCGGCCGGGCCCGGGATCACTGGGAACGCATATTTCTTCGCGCCCAGGTTTTCCATGACTCGGGAGAAACTCCCGGATCGTCCCGGTAAATCCTGCCCAATGCCAAGCGGATGGCATCGATCAGCGCCGGATCGGCGTCAGGGGACAGGCGGGAATGCAACCCGGCCCCGGCCCCGCTTCCGCCAATGCTCCCCAACGCCTCGGCCGCGAGGCAGGCCAATTCCAGGTCGCCGGCGTCCAGGGCCGCCGCCAGCGCCGGTACCGCCCTGGCGTCGCCGATCCGTCCCAAAGCCGCCGCCGCCGCCCGGCGGAAGGGAAGCGATTCGCCGGTCAATTGGTCAATCACCCTGGCCGCGACTCCTATGACGCCCATGCCGGCCAGGGCAACGGCGGCTTCGGTCCTGGTTTCCGGCCAACCATCCCGCAGGAGCGGGGAAACGGCTCCGGCCGCGCCGGGAAGGCCGAGTCCGGCCAGAGCCCGTACGGCGGCGGCCCGGTTGGCGCCCACCCGATCAAACAAGGCCGCTTCCAGGTATTCCAGAGCGGCGGGGTTTTTGCCGCCGCCCAAAAGTTCGATGGCCCGCCGCCGGATCGGAGTCGATGGATGGGAAACAAAAGAGGCGATGGACCGGGCTCCGGGACTGGCCGGAAACATGGCTCCGCCGTAACCCATGGCGTCCAAGGTGGCCAGCGCCTCGATCGCCACCCCGGGATTGGAATGCGCCGCCTGGCGCTCCGCCGCCTCGCCGTGATCCAGCGAACGCGTTTCCGCCAGAGCCCGGAGGGCCGCGATCAGCAGCTCCGGATCGTTTTCAACATAAAGAAAGGAGGCCAGTTTTTCCCCGGCCGAAACAACGCCCGATTTGCCGGCGGCCTGGATGGAATAAAGCCGCATCTCCCGGTCGGCGTCCAGGAGGCCGTCCCAGATCGCGGGCAAAAGCTGGCCGGGGATGCCGCCGCCTTCGGCATATTTGCGCGCCACCCCCCGCATGACAATGGAGCGAAAACGCCCCTTGACCGCGGCCTGATCAAGCGACAGGGCCAGCCAGTCGTCGCCAGCCGCCCCGATTCCGCCGGGAATTGTCCAGGCTTCATGGCCGCCCCGCCTTAGCCGGGCCAGCAAAGCGTCGACATCCAGGCGGGAGTATATTTTCGCCAAAGAGGCGCCAGCCGCCTCGGCCAAGGATGGATCGCCGGAAAAAAAAGCCTCGAGTAGCGGCGCCTCAGCGGTTGGCAAGGCGGTTTCGCCCAACAGCCTGGCCGCGACCTGGCGGCGCAGAGCGTTCTCCGGACCCGCCTCCCGCATGGCGGCGACAATAATGCTTGCCGAGTCGTCGGCAAGCATTAAAACTTGTCTGGCCGCGAATTCACGCTCCCGACGGCTCAGCCCGGGATCTGCGGCGCGATACAGCCAATCACCGGCCGACTCTCCGGCGTACGCCGGCATAACGGCCAGGGCCAACCCAAGGATTGCCGCCGCGAAGCGCATGGCGGCCCGCCTATTTGCCGGTCGCCGTCTTTTCCTTGGCCAGGCTGCGGGAGGGGCGGGTTTCCTCCCTTAGGCGGGTGGCTTTGCCAATCCGGTCGCGCAGATAGTAAAGCTTGGCCCGGTTGGAACGCCCCCGGCGCTTTACCTCCACCTTCTCGACTCTGGGGGCGTGGAGAGGGAACACCCGCTCGACGCCCTCGCCCGAAACCAGGCGGCGGACGGTGAAATTCTCGTTCATGCCGCCCTTGTTGCGGGCAATGACCACGCCGTTGAATATCTGGATGCGCTCCTTCTCGCCCTCTATGATCCTGACATGGACGTCAACCGTATCGCCGACCATGAAATCGTCGATGGACTTTTTGGCGTTTTCCCTCTCCAGCTCCGCGATAATTGGATTCATAACCCGCTCCTGAGAACAAAACTAAATAACCCGCCCGGAGGATTGTCCGGACGGCAACCATCCGCCAAGGAAAGCATCATACGGGACGGCCTTGAAAACGCAAGGGGAAACTTCCCCCAAGTCGGCGGCAAGGAGTTTGCGAAGGTCGCCCGGAATCATTGGG
>JAISYD010000196.1 GCA_031270145.1 Planctomycetota bacterium | reverse complement strand
CGCACCGCTCATCATCGCGGAATAGGCCGCTTTTGTGATCGTCATGCCGGCATAGGGGGGAGCGCTATTCGCATCAATGTCGGCGAATGACACCTCGACATGCTCGACATAATCCGCGTCCCTGGCATTGATGGTGTAGATCAATTGCGAGCCATCCTCTTCAAGGGAAAGGAATGTGGAGCCGGAGTCGCGTATTTTCAGGCTTTTTATCATTGAACTTTGTTCCCGGGAAAACCCCTCATAGGCCCAATCCGCCACGAAACGTTCCTTTGTCCTGAAAGTTCCCAAAAACTTGCCGTTTTTATCGAAATACCTTATACGCAACTGTCCGGCCATTATCCAGGCGGTGTTATAGCCTAGTCTGGGCCACTTGCCATTGTTGGCCAAAATCAGTTTCAGATCGGTTCCGTCAATTGAAACCGATTTTAACTCCAGGCAATCGTCAACGATGGTCTGAAGCCGCTTATAACCCCGGGCAACGGCCGACGCCGGCAAGGGATCGGTGGGGAAGCCGACCGAGCCGATCAATTTCCTGTTATAACCCCGGGCAACAGCCGACGCCGGCAAGGGATCGGTGGGGAAGCCGACCGAGCCGATCAATTTCCTGCCGCTGGAAGACGATTCCGCGGGCGACCCAGGTTTATAGGCGCTATAGGCGCCCAGGAGGATGCCGGCTAGTATGACGATCAAGACGACGATAAATATGGCGTCGCGGTATGAATTATTCACCGGAATGGAAGGCGAATCGCCGCCGATCGCGTTGGTCGCCGCCGGGTCAAACGGAGCCGGCAAATCCGGCTCGGCAAGGATCCTCCGCTTTTCGGCGGAGAACTCCTCGTCGGTCAATAGATTGCGTTTCCGCAATTCGCCAAGCGCCTTCAATTTTCCATAACAGTCGGCGGAAATGTTGGGCATATTTTAAAATCCCGCCGGGGGCTTCGCCCCCGGACCCCCAAAACCGCTTACCGCAACCCGCAAAGGGTAAGAGGACAAAGGGCACATGGTAATTCAGTCCAGAACCACCCGAAAACCGTTGAAGCTGACCCGGTAGCCGGGATCGCCCCCGTAGCGGAGGGCGGAACGGCAGAACCCTGCATTATTGAAGCAGCACCCGCCGCGCAGGACACGGCCGCTGCCATTCGCTACGCCATGTGGATCTATTCTGTTCGCTAGGTCATACTTGCCAACCCAGTCCGAACACCATTCCCACACATTGCCGTGCATGTCATATAAACCCCACGCATTGGCGGGAAAACTCCCCACCTCAACGGTTTGTTTCCGAAACACTCCCTTCCCGCCATTTCCATAAGGATCGTTGCCGTTATAGTTCGCCTGATCCGTATTTATTGTGTCCCCCGTATTGAACGCCGTCCTCGTTCCCGCGCGGCAGGCATATTCCCATTCCGCCTCGGTCGGCAAACGGAGCTTCCTCCCCGTCAATTCCGAAACCTTGCGGCAAAACGCCGTCGCGTCTTCCCACGACACGCTCTCCACCGGCCGGCGATCTCCCTTGAACTCACTCGGATTCTCCCCCATCACCGCCCGCCACTGCGCCTGCGTCACCTCGTATATGCCCATATAAAACGCCTTGGTCAGCGTCACCTCGTGCTGAACCTCGCTGTCATCGCGGCCCCTCTCGGACGCCGGCGACCCCATCAGGAACGTCCCGGCCGGGATCTTTACAAACTTCATCGACACATTGTCATTAAGCTTGACCTCGAGATCCTCTTTCGCTAAGCGCGCCAGCAGATATCTTATGATGCCGCCGGGCGTATCGGCGCTGTATAGGCAAAGCGCCACCAGCAAAAATGGGGTCATTATCAAGGCAATCATGGCAAGCCGCTTGTTGCGCCTCTTGGCGGCGGCATAAACTTTATCCGGCTCCGGCCCGTCGCTGTTCGCGGTCCCAGTTTCGGCCGGCAAAGGCGAAGCGGAAAGAATCTTCCGCTTCTCGGCGGCGAACTCATCCTCCGTCAATATGCCTTGTTCCTTCAAATCCCCCAGCGCCTTCAGTTGCTCAAGGCGTTTATCGGAAACACCCGACATGATTCCCTCCTTTCAAAGGGTGGATTTCCTTCAAAACTTAACCAGGGACGACAGCCAATTTGAAAATCGTCTCGACGCCCTTGACAAGGGAAAGCTGGCCTCCCTGTGTCAAAATCGATCAGATTCGCTCAATTTGGCCAGCATTTTGGCTTTCTCCGCCTTGAATTCATCCTCGGACAACACCCCCCTATCCCGCAATTCCCCCAGTTTGAACAGCAAATTGTAGTTGTTGTTCACCGCCGTCGCCGCCGCCAGCGGCTCCGACTCAATCGCAGTCCTGTCGCCGGTGAACAAATGCCGATTCTTCAACACTTGATCCCGGAGGTAAAAATCGACCGCGATGCCGACCAGGCCTACGACGGCGCCCAGAATCAGATTGATTACGCCAAAGACAATCAGACCAACCAAACCCTCGTATTCGGCCGGGACGGCCGGATCCAGGGCGCGCAGACGCGGAATCAGGTTGAACCGATTCACCGCCGCGACGATGTTCCATATCCCAATCAGCAATAAAAGCGGCTCCAGCCACAGGCCCAATAAAATCTGGGCAATCCCCAGAATCAGCCAGATGATGGCGGACGCGGTCTCGTAGCCGGCCATCCGATCGCCGAAATGTCCGGCCTGAAGACCGGTTGGACTGGTCGGCACGGCTCCCCTTTCGATCAGGCGTTGGCGCCGCCGCCCATGATTTTCGCCTTTTCCACCTGAAATTCCTCTTCCGAGAGGATACCCTGCGCCTTCAATTCGCCAAGCTTTCGCAATTGTTCATAGCGATCCGCGGAGTTTTGCGCCGCCGGCGACCGGCTTGGTCCGGCGCTTGCGGCCGCGACGGGCGCGGCCGCAAAGTTGGGCGCACGCCCAACCT
>JAISYD010000151.1 GCA_031270145.1 Planctomycetota bacterium | reverse complement strand
GAGTCCTCGGCCGACATGTCGCCGCCCAGCTACCGCCAGATAGGCGAGGAGTTGGGCGTGTCCGAACTGGACGTCACCAACTTCCTCTACCGGGGCCGCAACATCTTCCACAAGATGCTGCGCAACGAAATCCGCGAACTGGTGACCCTGGAGTCGGAAATCGACGCCGAAATAGAGGCGTTGAAGGAATACCTGCGCCGCTGAGGCCAAGCGACGGCCACGCCGCGGAAGAGCGGCATCGCGGCGGGAGAGACGCGGACGCCAGGCCGCCGGTTCGCGGATCGGATTCCCATTGCGGTTGAATTTCAAATTCCACGCGCCAAACCGCCGCGCGGCGCCGTCTCAGCGCCCGCCGATGCCGCCAAGCAGTTGCAGGATATTATTGCCGTTCATCTTGTTGCTTTGCATGGTCCGCAAATTGGCGTTTTCCAGCAGCTTGTTCTTGATGTACATGGTCATGGCCTCGGCCATATCGGCGTCGCGTATGCTGGCCTCGGTGGCGGTGCTGTTCTCAATCGCCACCATCAGGTTGTTGGCGTTGGTTTCCAGGGCGTTGGCCTGGTAGGCGCCGATGCCGGCCCGGCCGGAAGCCACGTCGGAAATGGCCTGGTTGATGATTTTTATCGCCAATTCCGGATCATTGGCGAGCGAGGCGGCGCCGCCGCCGTAAAGATCGTTGACGCTGTAGGTCTTGCCGTCCTGGGTCACCTGGCCGAGGGCGGCCGGGTTGTAGTTGCCGATCGAGATGTTTTCCCGGTTTTGGCCGCCCTCGCCCTCGCCAAGCTGCAGTCGCATGCCGCCGGAAATGTTGGCGAGGCGGGAGGAGCGGGCCGCGTCGGCGTTGGTCAGGTCGTCCTGATCATAACCGGTTTGGGCGATGCTGGTGGCCGACGCGTCGCCGGCGTTGAAGGCTATGGTCGCATTGACGCTGTTGTTGGCAACGCCGGCGACCAGGCCATTGCTGGCGATCAAGTCGCCGTTGATCGCCAAAGAGGCGTTCTGGCCGTAGTCCTGGACCATGCCGCCCGCCTGGGCGAAGCCGTTGCCGGAATGCTGCTCCACCCTGACCATGGCGTCGGCGCCGTATTCGGCCGAGGCCAGGCGCAGGGAGGTCGCCCCGGTTCCCTGGTCGCGGATGGCGTAGGCGTTGACGCCGGTCGAAGCGGCGGAATTGTTGATTTGCTCCGCCATGTCCTCAATACTGGTCCCCTGAGCGAAGGAAAAGGCGCGGGCGCCGTCGTTGCCGACCAGGGTGAATTCCTGGGCCTGCGCCAGGGAGGTTCCGCCGAAGTCGGCCTCGATATAGGCCCTTTCGGTCTGCGCCGCCTGTCCGCCGGCGTAATCCACGACGATTTCGTTGGCGGCCAGGCCGGAAAGGCTGGCGATGGAGGTGCCGGCGGCATCGATCAGCCCCGAGGGATCGATGGCGTTGTAGGTGAAGGAGTTGACGCCGTTCAGCAGGTTGTTGCCCGCGTAGTTGGTGGTATCCACCACCCGCTGGATGGTTTGCAGGTACGAGTTGAGCTCGCCTTGGTCGGCGCCGATTTGGGCCTGGGAGGTGACGCCGGAATTCAGGGCGTGGATCGCCAAGCCTTTCATTTTGGTTAGCATGGCCGAAACGCTGGAAAGCCCGCCCTCGGCTATGGATAGGACGTTGCTGGTCTCCTGGGTGTTGCGCAGGGCGCGATCAAAGCCGCCAATCTGGGAGCGGAGCAGTTCGGATATCAGCAGACCCGCCGGATCGTCGGAACCTTTGTTGATCCGCAGACCCGACGACAATTTCTCCAGCGTCCCATTTTTGGCCGCGTTCGCCTTGTAGAGGAAGTTGAGCGAATTAAGGGACGACGCTTTTTGCGTGTTCACGCCTATAGACACGGCAAACCCTCCCTGGGCAAATTGCGGACTGCCATCCGATAGCAATCCCGGTTGCCAAGCATTATAGCGGACGCCGGGCCAAAAAGTCAAGTTTTTTTTGATTTATTTCAGAAACATCAGGGCATCCCGTGCTGTTCGATCCAAACCACGATTTCCCTTTGCAGAGACTCGTCCTTGGGCCACAGCATCTCAAGACGGCCGTCCGGATGGCGCTTGATCATGGAAGCGCGCTCGAAGATCCGTAGCGGCTCCTCCGCCATCTTGGCGCCCACGCCAAGGGAGCCGGCAATCCTCCCGATGGTCATGACCTGTCCGGCGTTGGCGTAAACCAGGCGGAGCAGGCGCTGGTGGATGGGGGTGGAGGTGAGGGCTCCGATGGCCATGGGGCCGGACAGGCGCAGGCTGTCGCCCTTCTTGTTGACGGGCTGGACTTTGACGAAGGTCACGCCCATGGCCTTGTCCGTGGTCCAGCGCACCAGGCCCAGGCCGGAAAACTCCTCGT
Organism: Planctomycetota bacterium; assembly: GCA_031270145.1. Classification (GTDB taxonomy): domain Bacteria; phylum Planctomycetota; class SZUA-567; order SZUA-567; family SZUA-567; genus JAJBSZ01. The sequence goes on along the minus strand of JAISYD010000151.1, from coordinate 12,949 downwards.
CCCCGCCCTCATCGCGGAAGCGCGCCTCCACCACGGTGTTCAGAGGGAAGGGGTTGTCCGAGTCGATGCGGACGCCGCCGTCGTCATGGATGCTGGTGATGATGCGGGTCAGGACATCGGTCGAGGCCTCCACCCGGGTGAGGCGGTTGATGCGGCTGGCCGGCAGGGGGCGGAAGTTCTGCCGTTCGCCTTCCGGAACCTCGGATATCTCGGCCAGGGACGGCGGCGGCGGCGTCGGCCGCAAAATTTGGCGCACCGTCTCCAGCTCGCGCAAAAGCTCTTCGGGGTTTTGCGGCCGGTTGGCTGGGTCCTTGTCCATCATCCGCATGATCAGGGAGCCCAGCACCGATGGGATGTCCGGCTTCACGGCGCAAGGATCCGGCCGATCCGCCGATATCTGTTTCAGGAGCACCCCGATCACGCTGTCGGCTTCGAAGGGCACCTTGCCCACGATCATGTAGTACATGGACACCCCCAGGCTGTAGATGTCGGAGCGCGAATCCAGGGGTGTGCCCTTGGCCTGCTCCGGGCTCATGTAAAAGGGGGTGCCGAGAATTAGGTCGGGGTCGGCCGCGGTCTGGCCCGGAGCCATGGTTTTGGCTAGGCCGAAGTCGGCGATTTTCAGGACGCCCTCCCGGGTGAGCATGAGGTTGTCGGGCTTGATGTCGCGGTGGATGATATTGGCCTGGGCGGCGGCGGCCAGGCCGTTCGCCGCCTGGATGGCGTATTCGACCGATTCCTCCGGCTGGAGGGCGCCGCGCTTCTTGATCAAGCGCTGCACCGTGCCGCCGTCAATGTATTCGTAGACGATGTAGTGTATGTCGCCGAACTGGCCGGAGTCGTAAATCCGGACGATGTTCGGGTGGCTCAAGCGAGCCGCCGCCCTGGCCTCCATCTCGAAGCGCTCGATATAGGACTTGTCGGAGGAGAACCTGGAATCGAGAACCTTGACCGCCGCCCGGCGTTTCAAGTCGATCTGCTCGGCCAGGTAAACAACCCCCATGGCGCCCTTGTTGATGCGCTTGAGCAGCTTGCAGCCGCCCAGAACCTCTCCATTCAATTTGTCGCGATCGCCGTCGTCGTCAGCCACCAGCATCCTTTGCGCCGGGCCGCTAGTTGGGTTTGCCGCCGGCGAATTCATAATTCCAGCGGTATTCGGCCTCGCCCGCCCCGCGGATATAGTCGCCCGGCCGGAAATAGAGGGACAACTCCCTCTCGGCCGAGGCCGGGGAATCGCTCGCGTGAATGAGGTTGAAGGCCTGGCTCATGCCGAAATCGCCCCGGATGCTCCCGGGCTCGGCTGCCCGGCCCAGGGTGGCGCCAACGAGCTTTCGCACCACCGCCACGGCGTCGACCCCCTCCAAGGCCATCAACACCACCGGGCCGGAGGTTATGAAGGCGGTGAGCTGCCCGAAGAACGGCTTGGCCTTGTGCTCGGCATAATGTTTTTCGGCGGTTGCGACGTCGATGTCGGTCAGCCGCATGGCGGCGATCCGCAAACCCTTGTCCTCCAGGCGGGCGACAATCCTTCCGATGCGGCGCCTGGCTACGGCGTCGGGCTTCAGTATCACCAGAGTCCTCTCGAGTTCCATGCCATCATCTCCATAGCCATAGGGAAACCGGCGGGCCGAACTCGGCCTCCCGGCAAGCATAAGGGAAGAGTCTTTTCCCGTCAACGCTTTTCCGGAGGCAAAAACCGGGGCGGACGCCGGCTGCCCGGACGTCCGCCCAATCCTACCTCCCCTGCCGCCCCCTTAGGCGGATGGACCCGCTCGCAACTTTTTTTTGCGCCAAAAAAATCTAAAAGCCGCCCCCTTAGGCGGATGGACCCGTTACCACTCCGCCGAAACATCCAAAAGGTTTTTCACATTCCCCCCGCCTCCGACGTCAAGGGTATAATCCAGATTGAACGAGTAAAGCCTGACTCCCGCCCCGGCGGTTACGCCGAGGCGGCCCTTGGAAAAGCCGCCGTTCCCGACCAGCGCCAACCCTCCGGCCCCCCTTCCCGAATAGGAGACGTGATCGTAATACAACCCGCCGCGCAGGGCCGCGACCTCGGGGATGACCTGTTGCTCCACCCCCACCGAAAGCCCCCAGGAGGAGACGCTTTCATCCAGGATGTCCTTGACCGAGGTGCGGAGACGCTCATACCAGATATCCCCGATGAAGAGCGTGTCCTCGCCATACTGGCGGGCCGCGCCGAGGCCGATGCTCGCCCGGCTTAACGGATCGGAGCCCGCGGAGGCGGCATAGGCGGCCTTTTCCCGGAACGAGCCGATGGCGTACCCCAGGGTCGCACCCACGGTGACGTCGTCCGACAGGCGGTACAGGCCGCCCAGCCGGAAATCGCCACCGGTGAATTTGCGATCCAGGGATGCCTGGCCAGCCTGGGCGGCGGAGAACGGCCCGCTTGACCAACTGCCGTCGAAAACGGCGACGCTCACGCCGCCCAACAGGTTGTCCGCCAACTGCAGACCATAGGCGGCGAGGACCCCGACCTGCTTCCGCGACATGCCGTTCCCGGCGGCGTCCGTGTATTTTTCCGTCTCCAGCAAGCCGCCGATCGCCTGGCTCGTACCGCTGTTGCCGCCCCAGCGCTCCAGGTTGGCCGCTCCGCCCAGACGGAAGGTGGTCTGGGAAACGTCGTCAAAATCGTCGTCCAGCCAATCGTAGCCCAGGGCGGCGCCGATATTCATCCCATCAAGCGCGCCCAGCGCCGCCGGATTCGCCCCGAGCGAGGCGGCGCCGTCGGCCAGGCCCCGCCCCGCCCCGCCCATGGCGGCGGCCCGGGCGCCCTTGGGCGCCACCGAGCCGATGCCGCGGTAGGTGTTGACGTAGAATTCGCCGGAATCGCCGGCCCCGGCCGCCGCCAGCGGCCCCAGAGCCAGAACCAGGGCGACGCCGAACAATTTGTTCCAGCCAGCCGTCATGCGAAAGCCCTCGAAAAAAATGGATGCCCTCAAACCCAACCCTGACTTTCCCGCCGTCAGTGATTGTCTTTCAGCCTATCCGGAAGGCGCGGCGGAATTATCCGGCACACCGCATCCGCATCCGCCTCGTCGCGGGATGGATACTCTGCCCGGCCAGACGCGCCATCACCGGAATGTATCCTTTCGCCGACCCGAAGCGCGAAAACCGCGTCGATGTCCACCACTACTTCTTCCGCGCCGCCTCCTGGCCGCAATGCGAGCTGTTCGCCGGCTGGGCGCGCTTCCTGGTTGGCCGTCTTTAGACGGGGGAAAAGTGGAGTCGCGCCTCGCCGGAAAAGTGCGTGCGGCGGTTGAGGACGTTCTTAACGACATCGAGGAGTGGCGCATAGCGCCGTTCGAGGGCGGGCATCCCTACGTGTACCTCGACGGCATTTGGCTGAAGCGCGCCTGGGGCGGCGAAGTGCGGAATGTCTCGCTGCTTGTGGCCGTAGGCGTCAATCGGGACGGCTTCCGGAACGCCTTTGTCCATTCCCCGCTTTAATCTTTGACAAAACCTCCCGCCGGGTTACAATTATCCGCCTAGCCGAAACTCTCATTGTGAGAGTTTCAAAGCAGTTTCCCTGAAGAGATCGCCATGTTGTCATTCACCAAAATCGGCATCCAGTACGCGCACCGTTTTCTGGGGTATGAGGGCGAGGCCCAGTATCTGCACGGGCATAGCGGCGAATTGACCATTGACGTGGAGGGCGAGGTGAACGCGGTCACCGGCTTTGTCACGCCCTGCAACGGCATAAAGCGCCTTGCTTGGGAATATCTGAAGAATTTTGACCATGCGCTGATTTTGCAGGAAAACGACCCCCTCCTTCCCGGAATCCTCGACGCGTATGAGAAACAGGGCATTAGGCGGGGAGCTCCGTCAAACACCGCCCTGGGCGTGGCGATCGACACCGATCTCGCGAAATCATACCCGGAGTGCCGCCTGGTGGTCGTCAAGAAGGTCGCGACTTGCGAGAACCTGATTGAGTTGTTCCATTCCCTGCTGAAGGACAAGCTGAACATCAAAAAGATGATCTTCACCTCCGGCGACAACGGCGCCGCCGTCGTTTTCGAATAGTCGGCCGTTCGGCCCGTTTCCGCCGGAACGGGAAAATGCCGTTTTTCGGAAGCCCCCTTGACCCGGCCGGGCGGTTTGGATACATTGACGCTTGTCGCGGGCGGTCTGGAATGTCCGTCTCCAAAGCGCCGCCGTCCTCTCCCGGGGAGGCGGGATAGGGTTGCATGGCGAAATTCATTATAGAAGGCAATCATCCGATAAGCGGCGTCGTCCGGACCTCCGGGAACAAGAACGCCGCCCTGCCCATACTGTGCGCCAGCGTCATGGCCGACGGCGACGTGTGGATCCGCAACGTCCCGCGTATAGGCGACGTGGCCACCCTCGTCGCCCTGCTGGAAAACATGGGCGTGCGTTTCGCCCGCCAGGGCGATTACGATCTTCTGCCCATACCGTCGGGCCTTATGGATCGCCCGCTGGATCCCGGCCTGTGCCGGATGGTGCGGGGGAGCGTGCTCCTGGCCGTTCCCATGCTCCACCGCTTCGGCCGGGTGGATTTGCCCTTTCCGGGCGGCGACAAGATCGGGCGCCGGCGCATCGACACCCACCTCATGGCGCTGGAGGCCATGGGGGCGCGGATATCCGCCGGCCCGTCATCGGTGATCATCTCCGCCCCCCGGGACGGCCTCCAGGGCGCCGACATCCTCCTGGACGAGGCATCGGTGACCGCCACCGAAAACGCCGTCATGGGCGCGGCGCTGGCGCGCGGCGCGAGCGTCATCCGCAACGCCGCCTGCGAGCCGCATGTCCAGGAGCTTTGCCGCTTCCTCAACCAGCTTGGCGCCGACATTTCCGGCATCGGAACCAACGCCATCCGGGTCAACGGGGTGCGATCGCTGGCGCGCGGCAGCCAGGAGGCCACCCTGGGGCCGGATTACCTGGAGGCGGCCTCGCTCATGGCCCTGGCCGTCATCACCGGCGGCGAGCTTACCATCCAGGGCGTGGTGTCCGAGGACATGCGCATGATTCTTTTCCAGTTCCGCCGGCTGGGCATGGCGGCGGAAATGCGCGGGGACGATCTATATGTGCCGGCCCGGCAGCCCCGCCGCGTCCAGCGCGACTTCCGGGGCGCCGTCCCCACCGTCGCCAGCTCCACCTGGCCGTCCTTCCCCGCCGATCTCACCAGCATCGCCCTGGTGGCGGCGACGCAGATGGAGGGGAGCGTCATGATCCACGAGAAAATGTTCGAGAGCAGGCTGTTCTTCGTTGATCAGCTCCTCGACATGGGGGCGCAGGTGGTGCTTTGCGATCCGCACCGGGCCGTGGCGGTGGGGCCGTCGGCGTTGCACGGCTCCCGCATGCACAGCCCGGACATCCGTGCCGGCATGGCCCTGCTGGCCGCTGCCCTGGCCGCCCGGGGGGAATCGGTGATTGAGAACGTCACGCAAATCGACCGGGGCTACGAGCGCATTGACGAGAGGTTGCGCCTCTTGGGGGCGAAAATCGAAAAGGGCGATTGATGGGCGCGCCCCGGGACGCCGTCCCGGCGGCCCCGCCCCCGGCATCCGGCGGGCGGCATGGGAAAAGGCTAGCTTTATGACAGTTGACTTCTTGGACGCCGCCGACCCTTCCGGCGCGGGCAGTTTCTTTTCGGCCCCGGCGGACGACGGCGGCGGCCAGCCGGTGATCCGCACCCGCGACGAGCACGGCGTTTCCCGCCGGGACATAGATCCCGACGCCCTGCGCGTCCTCTACCGCCTGGCCAGCAACGGCTATACCGCCTACTTGGTGGGCGGCGGCGTCCGCGATTTGCTGCTGGGCCGCAAGCCCAAGGATTTTGACGTCTCGACCAACGCCCGCCCGGAGCAGATCCGCGCGCTGTTCAAAAACTGCATTCTCATCGGCCGCCGCTTCCGCCTGGCCCATATCCGCTACGGCGAGAAAATAATTGAAACCTCCACCTTTCGATCCTCGCCCGCCCATTCGGCGGATCCCCTGGATCCGGAGGCCGATCTCTTCCAGCGCGACGACAACCTGTTCGGCACCCCCCGCGAGGACGCCTTGCGCCGCGACTTCACGGTGAACGGGCTTTTCTACGACATCAACACCTTCAGCGTCATAGACTATGTGGGCGGCATGGAGGATCTGGCCGAGCGGCGCATCCGCGCCATCGGCGATTCCGGCATCAGGTTTCGCGAGGACCCGGTGCGCATGATCCGGGCCATCCGCTTCGCCAGCCGCCTCGATTTCAGCATCGCCCCCGGCACGGCGGAGGCGCTGCGCCGACACGGGCAGGAATTGGCCAAGGCGTCGCCGGCGCGTCTGCTGGAGGAAATCTTCCGCCTCTTCGCCTTTTCGTCCGGTGAAAAGGCGGTGCGGCTGCTCGGCTCGACCGGCTTGCTCCAAGTCATTCTGCCGGAGGTGGCGGCGAGCCTGGAGGGTGAAAGGGACGGCTCCGGGCGCCGGACGCTTTGGGATCGGCTGGAATTCCTCGATCGGGGCGATACGGTGATGCCGGAAGCCACCCCGGCCCTGATTTTCTCCGCCCTGCTCCTCGATCCCCTGAAACAATATCTGCGCCGCGATTGGGACGACGACAATTTCCCCCGCTTGCGGTTCGAGAAAATCCATTCCTTCCTCCAACCGTTGGCCCAGCGCCTCCGCTTTCCCAGGAAACTCGTTGATCGCATTGTACACATTTACCTCTCGCAAAGCCGCCTCGCCAGCCCGGACGCCAAACCCGGCTCGCTGGCCGGCTTCGTCACCCAGGAGTCCTTCCATGAGGCGCTGGCGCTGGCGGAGATATTGGCCGGGGACGGCGCCGCCCAGGAAAAACTGAACATCTGGCGCGATATGCTGGCGGAACGCGTCTATCTGCGCGAGAACGGCGCAAACCAGTCCGGACGGGGGATTTTCCCGATCAGGATCGCCGAGGCGGCGGCGGACATGCCGGCCGCCGATCCGTCAGCGGCGGCGGCATCGGCGGACCTGGGGGGCGGCTCGGACGGGGAACGCCATGGCCGGAAAAAACTCAGCCGTTCGGCCCGCCGCCGCCGCAACAAACGTATGCGCCGCCTTCCGGGCGACGGAAACGTCCTGGCCTCCGCCGCGGCGGCCGACGGGAATGCCGCCCCCGGAATCGACGCCGGCGGCGGGGAAGGGGAGGGACTCGCTCCGGCCCTGGCCGCGGAAGCCGTTCCGGCGTCCGGCGGCGACGCCAGGCCAGGCAATGTTTCGGCCGCCTCCATGGAGGATGAAAAACCGCGCCGGGCGCCGCGCGGCTCCCGCGGCGGCTCCAGGCGCGCACGCCAGGCGAAAGAGGGAACGGCAAGCCGGAGCGCGGACGCGACGCCGGAGGAAAAGCCGGAGGCGGCGGCTTTCCGCCCTCTCACCGCCGCCTCCTTTTACGGTTCCGCGCCGCCGGCCGGAGAGCCGCCGGCTCGGGAAGCCGCCAAAGCGAAAACCTCCGGCCGGAGCGGAAGAAGGGGCGGAAAAAAAAAGCCGGAGCCGGCCGGCGACGGGCCGGCGGACGGGGCCGGGAATCAGGAAGCCGCCCTTCCGCTCCGCCCGGATCTGGCTGACGAGGCCAACACCCCGGACAACTGGATGGACGAAATATAAGCTTCCAGGCAATCCGGCGGAGCGGGGTGGAAAAATGGAATTTATTTATGGGAAAAAATCTTTATTTATTTTATTTTCTAGGTAAAATATTCGCCAGTCATTTGTTTGTTTGAAACGCCGGATCGGCGTGTCCAGCGGCAAACGGCGCATATAATTTCCAGGCAACCACATTAATCGATTTTTTGGGCGCGGTCTTATTTGGAGAAAAGCATTATGAAGCGCGATTTGAAAAGCATCGCCAGGGATCTTTCGGAAAATGAAATCCAGGAATTGTTCCGCCTCAAGAAACAGGGCGGGCGGAAAGTGATCGCTTTGCGGAAGAAACGCGAAAAGGCCGCCGCCGCCCTTGCGAAATTGGATCGGCAAATCGCCGCTATCCTGGGGGACGAGGCCGGGATCGCCCCGACTTCCGGTCGCCAGGCGAAAGCCGGCGAACCCCGCTCCGGAAAGCGGCGCGGGCGCCGGTCGGGGACGGCCGCCAAGGCCGCCGTCGGCAAAACGAAAACCGCCGCCGCCGGCGAGAAAAAAGCGGCGGGAAAAAGGCGCTACTCGAGGGGCCTTGCCCAAAAGGTCAGGGACTTTCTGGGCAAGGCGACCGAGCCGCTCAACAGCCAACAGATCGTGGAGGGCCTGGTCAATTCCGGCGTCAGGATCGGCGACGGCAAGGATTTGCGGCGGCGAGTGGGCGTCATGTTGTCCGGGCAGGGCAAATATTTCGAGAAGGTCGGGCGTGGATTGTACAAGCTCAAGGAATAATTCCGGCCGGCGCGTGGGACGGTCTCCCTGGCTGACGGTTGAAGGGAAGCCGGAGAGGGGGGAGACCGCCGCCGTCCGGCGAAAGGCCAGACCGCTTGAATATTTGGTACATACGTCGGACATTCCTCAACCTCCGCCGCCTGCGGCAGATTGTCGGCGTTTTGGCCAAGCATGGTTTTTCGCATTTTATCGAAAAGTTGCGCATTCCGGAGCGCCTTCCCTGGCTGGATCGCTTCGCCGCCGATGCCGGCCGAAAGGACGCCGGACGGGACATCCCGGAGCGCCTGGCCCTGGCCTTTGAGGAATTGGGTCCGGTATATGTCAAACTGGGCCAGCTTTTGGCCGCCCGCCCGGATTTGGTGCCGCCTGAATTCATGGCCGCCTTCGGACGGTTGCGGGATCGGGTTCCGCCGCTGCCGGGAGCGGAAATAATCCCGATTCTGGAAAAATCCTTCGGTCGTCCCCTCCGCGATCTTTTTCGCAGCTTCACCCCCGACGCCAGGGCGGCCGGATCGATTGGCCAGGTTCACGCGGCCGAACTTCTGGACGGTTCCCCGGTCATTGTGAAAATCAAGCGCCCGGGCATTGGGCGGGTGATCGGGGATGACATCTCCCTCATGGAGGCGCTGGCCGATTTGGCCGACCGCCGCCTGCCGGAACTCGCCGCCGTCCGTCCGAAAATGCTGATCGGGGAACTCCGCCGGGCCCTGCGGGACGAACTGGACTTCGTGGGCGAGGCCGCCCGGGCCGGCAAATTCGCGGATTCGGCGCGGGGCAGCCCGGGCATCGCCGTCCCCGGCGTCCATTGGGATTTCGTCACCAGCGACGTCCTAGTCATGGATCGGGAGGAAGGGACGCCCCTATCCGACATCGGCGCCCTTTCCGCCGGGGAGCGCCGGCGGGCGGCCGCAACGCTGGCCGATTGCTTCCTTCGGCAATATTTCGAGACCGGCGTTTTTCACGCCGATCCCCATGCCGGCAATTTCCTTTACCGGCCGGACGGGATGATCGCGATTGTCGATTTCGGTCTCACCGGCCGCCTGTCGGAGGATATGCGCTTGGTCCTCGGCCAGATGCTGCTGGCGCTCCGCCGGGGCGACATCGACGCCCTTGCCGATCTGGCCGCCGACATCGGGGAGTTTTTCCCCGACGCCGGGGTAAACAACTTCCGTTTCGATCTGGGGAACTTCCTGGAAAGGCACCTCGGCGTCCCCTCCGCCCATCTCGACTTCGCCGCCATGTCCATGGAGGCGCTGGATCTGGCCCGGAAGAACGGGCTGTGCCTGCCGCGCGATTTCGTTTTGCTGGTGAAAAGCCTGATGTCGGTGGCCGGCTTAATCCGGGAGTTGGATTCCGCCTTCCGGTTGGATGAGGCGATCCGCCGGGCGGCCGGGCGGCCCGGCCTCGGCTTGCCTGGTCCCGGCTCGGCGGCCCGGCGTGGGCTGCGCCTCGCCTCCCGTTTCGGCTCCCTGTTGCGGCGCCTTCCGGACGATATCCGCGACATGCTGGAAAAGGCCCGCAATGGCCGCCTCACCTTTATCTTTCGCCACGACAACCTCCAGGCTTCGGTCGAGCGCACCGGGCGGTCGATGGACCGGCTGACCCTGGGCATAATCGCGGCGGCGATCATCATCGGCAGCTCCATCGTCATGTCGGCCGGGCAGGGCGCCTCGGCCGCCGGCCGCGTTATCCCCCTCTTCGGCGGCATACCGTTGCCGGAGGCGCTCGCCAGCTTCGGTTTTTTGCTCGCATTGCTCCTGGCGATCTATGTCGCCTGGGGGATATTCCGTGACCGCAAATGACGCCGCCCGCGCCGCCGCCCTCGGCTTGGCGCTCTTGGCGCTGGCTTTTTCGGGCCGCTGCCGCGGCGGAGAGGCGGAGGGCTTTCCCGGACCGGCGGGGGAGGGGGAGATGGCGCGGGTGTTCCGGACGACTGACTCCGGCTGCGTCCTGGCGGTTTTTTCCGCCTCGCCCCTGGCGGATGGCGTTCCGCCGGAGGGCCTGCGCCTGGCCGCGATCCGCGCCCTCGGCCGGAGTCCCGGTTCGGCGGCCTTTTTCTACTGGTCGCGCCAGGATCTGGCGGAACGCTGGATCCGGGGGCAGTTGGAGGCGAGGCGGCGTCGCGGTTTCCCGCTCCGGCTGATCCTGGCCGGGCACAGCCAGGGCGGGGCGACGGCGGCCGACATGGCCAAAACTCTCCTTGATCGCGAGTCCGACGCCGAAATTGCCCTGTTGCTGACCATCGACGCGGTCAAAACCGGGCGCATCGAAACCGCCGCCGGCGCCGCCGGCGCCGCCATCGCCAACCGCATCCCCGGTCTCAACGTCAATTTCACCGCCTATGACGCCGCTCCCGTTCCCGACGGCCGGCGCTTCTGGTCGCACGTCAATTATTACCAGGACAAAAGCCGGTTTTCCCGGGGCGCGCCCATGCCGGGCGCGGAGAACCACCGCCTGGAGGATCGGGGCGGCCTCCTGAACCACGGCAACGCCGACGATTTCGCCCTTCCCTTCCTGACGGCGGATCTTCGCGCCGCCATCGGCGGAGTGGCGCCATGAGGCGCCGCCCTTTCGTCCTGCCCGCCCTGGCCGCCGTCCTTCTCGCGGCCGGCTGTGGCGAAAGCCTTTGGCTGGAATACCGTGACGATCCCTATGTCGCCGCCCTGGCCGGCCGGGAAGCCGGAGAGGCCATGAAAGGTATCAACAGCCCCAACCGCGAGGAGCGGATCCTGGCCTTGCGCCTTTTGGCGGCCCGGGCGGGAGAGGCCGGCCGGCGAGGCCGGGACGAGGAGGCGGCCAAGCTGGAGGAGGCGGTCATCCGCCGCTATCGGGTTGAGCGGGATTTGGCGGTACGGACCTGCATAATGCGGCTTTGTGCTCCGATGATTGGACTGTCGGGCGGGAAAACCGTTCCTTTCCTGCGCGGACGCATCGCCACCGGCGATTTTCCCGGCCAGGCCGCCCTGGCCTTGGCCTCTCTGGCCCCGCCCGGCGTCTTCGGCGACATCGAGTCGTTGACCCGACATCCGGAGCCGGAGATCCGTTTCCAGGCGGCCGAGGCGCTGACGGTCCTCCTGGATCCGCGCGGCTTCGCTGTTGTGGCCAGGGTTTGGCGGAGCATGCGGGAGCCGGCCTGGCCGGCCGAAATCATGGGCGTCGACCTGGCCGCGGCGCGGGCGGCGCTGGCGGCGCGGGCGATGCGCGGCTTCGGCCGGCCGCTTTTCTGATTTTCCGGCCGCCGTCCGGGCCGGATTGGGGAATGGGAGGTGAAATATGTCCACCCGTCCGGCCGGCAAGGCGGGTTCGTGGTACCGGGGCGATCCCGCCGGGCTCGCCGCCGAGGTGGACGCCTGCGTCCGCCAGGCGAAGTCGCGCGGCGGCCCCTTCCCGGCCGGGAAACCGCTCGCGGCGGTCGTCCCCCACGCCGGCCTGGCCTATTCCGGGGCGGTGGCGGCGGCAGCCTTCAATTGGCTTGTCCAGACCGCCGGCCCAATCGGGACCTTTGTCGTTTTCGGCGCCTGCCACCGGATGGCGCTCCGGACTCCGGCCGTTTGGGCCAGGGGCGCCTGGGAGACTCCGCTCGGGGCGGTGGAGATCGATGCGGAATTGGCGGATCGCCTGTTGGCGGCCGGCGTCGGCGAGGCGGACGAAAGACCCCACCTGGATGATAACGCCATTGAATTGCAGCTTCCCTTCATCCGCCGCCTTTTTCCCGCAACCCGCCTAGTGCCGATCGCCATGCCCTTTTTGCCTGACGCCCACCGCTTCGGGGAATTGGCGGCGCGGACAGCCGCGGCTTCGGGGAAAACGATCATCGCCTTGGCCTCCAGCGATCTGACCCACTACGGCGCCGCCTTTGGTCTGATGCCGGCCGGTTCGGGCGACCCGGCCCTGGCCTGGACGCGGGAAAATGATCGGCGTTTCCTGGCGCCGCTGCTGGCGCTTGATCTCACGGCCATCGTTCCGGCGGCTGAGCGGGATTCAAGCGCCTGCGGAGCCGGGGCGGCGGCGGCGGCGGCCGGCTGGGCCAAGGTTCTGGGCTGCCGTAAGGGCTGGCTGCTAACCCATACCAACAGCCACGAGGCGGCGTCCTCCGGCGGCCGGGCGGAGCACATCGTCGGTTACGCGGCGGCGGCTTTCGCCGCCGGAGACGCGGATTGAGGAACGGTCCGATTCGTTTTAAGCCCTTGCCTTGGGCGTCTCCCGCACCCGCGAAAGCGCCTTCATTGATGGATATGCCCCGTCGATTCGCCTGGAACGGGCCAAAACCATCATGGACGGGGCGGAATGCCGTGTTTTTCCGCTATCGCGAGGGTTCTTAATTTAACTGGAAGCGGTCGGCGAATTCGGCGCTCGCCGTCGTTTCCAGCGCCGCCCCGGCGCCTTCCAGGTAGGCTTCGATCTGCTCCAGGTTGCAGAAACGGGAGATGCCCTTGTGGCGGGCGAGCAGGAGGAGGGCGCGCATGTCCTTGATCATGCGCCTGACCACGCCGGAGAAATTTTCCCGCCGCCGACCGGTCAGCGCCAAGTTGGCGGGGCTGGGCAGGCAAAAGGCGTTGGCATAGCGGTGAATTTCCCTGGCGTGCCGCAT
>JAISYD010000078.1 GCA_031270145.1 Planctomycetota bacterium | reverse complement strand
AGCCGGCCTAGTCGGCGGCACCCTGTACAACCCGGCCACCGGAACCACCACCCGGATCGACATCCTGGACAACGGGAGGACGCTGAGGCTGACCTATCAAGGCCCCACCGCCGCCTTCGAGGCGGCCGGCCCCAACGCCATCGCCGCCCGGGCGGCCTTGCAGGAGATTTGGGCCGGCCAAATCGCTCCCGGCCTGGGGTTCGACGAACAGCGGGCCGCCTTCGCCGCCGCGGTCGGGGATCTCGAGGGGTTCGCCGCCGAAGCCCTGGCCGGACAGGAATAAGGGTTCGTCCATAAATAACTTATACATGTTTATACCGCGTCACCAACGCCGCTCTCATAAATTTTTGCCCAACCACGGGCGAAAATTTACCGCCGCGACTCGGTTCCTTGTCTAAACATGTATAAGTTATTTATGGACAGACCCCAAGGGCACGGACTCGGCATCAAGAATCCGTCACGCTCTTGTCGACATGCGCCACCATGAGTTCGGTCGCCATTTCGTATTCACCCCTTGAAAGGCAATCGAGAATGCCCAGGTGCTCGGCGTGCAGAACGGCAAGCCGTTCCGGCACGAAACCAAACTGCCGCCAGGCGGCGACCCAAAGATCATGCACCTGCCGCTGCAGGATCATGAGAACCGGATTGCCCGTCAATTCGCAGATTTTCCGTTCGAAGGTCATGTCGAGTCCGGCCTGGCTTTCATCGGCCGGATTCAGGAACTCCTCGGCGTTTTGCTCCACCAGCTTGCGCAATACGGTGACATTTTTCCGGTTGGCCACGTTCAGGAACGCCTCGAAAATCATTTTCTCCAGGGCCGTCCGCGCTTCGATGAGCTGGGTCAGAAAAGTCTCGTTCACGCCTTTTTGAAGAAGCTCGAGCAATTCCTGGCCGCGGCGTTTCGAGGCGTCGGCGACATAGGTGCCGCTGCCGACCCTGGTTTCGATTCTGCCGGAGGATTCAAGCACCTTCAGGCCCTGGCGGACCGAGGTGCGGCTGACCCCGAGGGATTCCGACAGGGTACGTTCGGAAGGCAGCCGATCGCCCGGCTTGAGATCGCCGTTGTCGAGAAAACCCTTCAACCTTTGAATGACGGTCTGGAATATGTCCGTCCGCTTGATGGGGATCATGGCATACTTGCCGTGGGTCGGACCCATTATCGCCTCCAGGTGTACGCTTGAACGGCCAAGAGCTGGTTGACAAATTGCCGGATCGTCCGGGTTAGGCAAGGAAAAAGGCGCCGGCGGGATGATTTTTGCCGGCGGTCATGGGCAAAAATCATCCGAGAAGCGGCTTTTGACGCGGCATAACCCGACGAGACGGTAATTTGTCAACGGTCTCAAGGACGCCCGCCCGGAACCAACAAGTATACCGACTTGGCGAAGGCCCCGCAACCGTTGGCGCGCTTCCAACCCGCGCCCGAACACGCGGCCGACCAAGACAATGAATCCGGCGTCAGCCAAGGGGCGCCGGATCCGTTTGCCGTCTAGGCGCCGCGTTTTGCGGCTTAGGGTCCGCCAAAAAATAAGTAGTCGTCCCTGAAAAAATCTTGCTTTGCCTTTCCGCCCTCTCCAAGAATGGCCAGTCGCATCCAAAAGGGGCCATGCTGGCCGGATCGAATTTTTCTTGGCGTCAGTTTACGAGTTTTTTTGGGCATGGAGACCGATTCCCTATTTTCACAATTTCGCGCCGCGCGTATATAGTATACCCAAGCGCGGATGGTTTTTGGTTGTTCCCGTTCCCTAACTCCTGTCCATGCTTAGCGTTTGGGATTGATGGGGGTCCGAAAACCAAAACGTTTCCGGCATATACAAGTAGGTATTTGCGGACATGAACCGAATTATTTACACGCCATCTCGGCTATCCGATCCGGCGTCAAGCCATATTGGACCAGAAGTTTTTCGTAGCTGTCGGAGGATTCGCCATACTTGTCCTGAATGCCTATACACCTGATCGGCAGCGGGTTTTCAGCCAGAGTCGCCATAATCGCGGCACTCAATCCACCGATGACGCTGTGTTCTTCGACGGTGACAACGCGCTTGGCCGGCGCCACCGCAGCCCTAACCGACGCCGCGTCCAGCGGCTTGATGGTGGCGAAATTGAGCACCCGGGCGCCGATCCCGCGCACCGCCAAAATTTTCCTTGCCTCAAGGGCGAAATGCACCATGTGGCCGCTGGCGCAAATGGCCACCTCGTCACCCTCCGCCATCAGGGTCGGCTTGCCGATCTCCAATTGCGCATCTTTCTCCGTCACCACCGGGATTTCGTTGCGATTGATACGGATATAGGCCGGGCCGGGCAAGCCGGCGGCTAAACGAACGACTTTCCGGGCTTCATTGGCGTCGGCCGGTGAAAATATCGTCATGTTGGGCAGCACCCGCATGATGGCGACATCCTCAAAACATTGGTGAGTCGCCCCGTCAGCATAGTCCGACAGGCCGCAACTAGCGCCGGTCACCTTGACGTTGAGATTGGGAAGGCAAACGCTCTGGCGAATTTGCTCGAAGGGTCTGCTCACCGTGAATACCGCGAAGGAATGGCAGAAGGGAATCTTGCCCGACAGGGCGAAGCCGGCGGCTACGCCAATCATGTTTTGCTCGCCAATGCCCATATCGAAAAAGCGCTCCGGCATGCCTTTTTCAACAATCTGGGACTGGGTGCCGGTACACAAATCCGCGTCCAGTACGACAACACGCTCGTTTTCCCGGCATAATTGCAGCAATTCCTCGCCATAGGCTATTCTTTGACTTGTTTTCATCGATTCTCCAAAGCTGTGGCAGGTTTTCCATTATCGCGTATCGCAATGATTCAGGCTCCGATTTCAGCCAACGCCTTTGCGCGTTGTTCTTCGTCAAGCCCGCGGTTATGGTAAAGGTGGGTATCTTCCGCGAAGGACACACCGCGTCCTTTCACCGTGCGGCAGACCACCGCCGACGGTTTGCCCTTAACTTCGTCGACGACGTCAAAACTCTCGGCCAATGCCTTGACATCGTGACCGTCCACCACTGCCGAATGCCACCCGAAGGCGGCGAATTTGCCGGCGATGGCATAGGCATCACCGGTGTTGTAACGTTCCCGGATTCGCCCCATGCCGCCAATGCCGTTGACGTCAACCACCGCGCGAAGATTGTCGAGTTGGTAATGCGCGGCGGCGGTCGCCGCCTCCCATATCTGCCCTTCCGCCAGTTCCCCGTCTCCCGTCACCACGTAGACACGGCGCGGCGAACGATCCATCCTTGCCGCCAGGCACATGCCGACCCCGACGGAAAGACCTTGTCCAAGCGATCCGGTGTTTGCCTCAATGCCCGGAGTTTTTATCTCCGGATGCCCCTGGAGAAGAGCGCCGAGTGTCTTGGTTTTGGCCAATTCCCCGCGGGGAAAATAGCCCGCCTCGGCAAGGGCCGAATACTGGGCGAGAACCGAATGTCCCTTGGACATTATGAACTTATCCCGATCCGGCATGTCAATCCGTTTTGGATCGATGCGCATCTTGTAAAAATAGAGAACCGCCACAATGTCGGCCGCCGACATGGATCCTCCGAGGTGTCCAGGCCGATTGACGCCCAGCGCCTCAATGACGCCAAGCCTGACTCGCTTGGCCTTGTCCTTCAGACGTGCCGCTGTTTCGTTGTCCATCGGGGAAAACTCCTTATCATAGATTCAACAGATATTTCGGCAACCAGGTTACGCATTCCGGGATAAAGATGATCGCGACAAGGATGATGGCCATGGCCGGCAAGTATTTCAGGCACTCTATCGTGATTACCTTGACGCTAATTTTGGCGACGTCGGCCACGACAAAAAGGCAAATGCCGAACGGAGGAGTGATAATGCCGATGACCAGGGCACAAACCATGACCACCCCGAAATGGAGGGGATCGATCTCCATCCTCCTGACAATGGGCATGAGCACGGGAGTGACAAGGAGAATCGCCGCGGTGGTATCAAGGAAACAACCCAATATCAAAAAAAGCAGGCCAAACACAAGCAGGCCGGTGGTGGCGCTCGAACTGACGACAGGGGCGAGCACTTGATAAATAATACCCGGCAGGCCTTCCTTGGTGACAATCCAGGTAAAAAAGCCCGCAATAGAGATGATGATCATGAAGGTGCCGACCGTCTCCACCGTTTCGACAAGCGTCGTCCAGAGATTTTTTATGCTTATTTCCCCGTAGACAAGACCAAGGAAGAGGGAATAGTCAATGGCAAGAACGGCCGCTTCGGTGGGGGTAACGACGCCGAACGAGATGCCGCCGATGATGATAAGCGGCGTGCCCATGGGCGGCAAACCCCTGAGGATTGCGCCCGCCACCTCATTGGCGGGTATACGGTTAACCGGCCAGTTCCTGCCCGAGTCGGTCAGGCGGCTGCGTAAAAAGAGGTTGACGATCAAGGCGACCATCATCAGCAACCCGGGGATAAATCCGCCCAGGAACAGGGCGCTGATGTTGAGATCAGAAGAGGCTCCAAGCACCACCATGGCAACGGATGGGGGAATGAGCGGTCCGAGGACGCTGGAGCAAGCGGTGATTCCGGCGGAAAAAGCTTTGTCGTAGCCGGCGCGATCCATCATTTCCATCTCGACCTGTCCCAAACCGCCTGCGTCGCCGACCGCCGTGCCCGACATGGAGGCGAACATGGCGCTGGCCAGGACGTTTGTATAGGCGAGCCCACCTCGAAAGCGCCCGACCAGCGCCTGGGCGCATTTGAAAAGGCGATCGGTCACGCCGGTGGAATTCATCATGCGTCCAGACAGCAAAAAGGCGGGAAGCGCCACAAGGACATAATTTTTCAGCGGACTAATCATGATGTGGGAAACAAACGCGATGGGGATATCGACAACCAGGAAATAGAACAACGCCGGAATTCCCAAGGCGAACGCGACAGGTATGCCGACGAACAAAAATACCAGGAACAGGACGGTCAGCATGAGAATAATCACGACTCCGCCTCCTTCTGCGGTTCGAGGCGGGAGCCATTATCCGCGTCTCCGCGAAACAGAGCAACCATGTCCTCAACGTACACCAGCAATATATAAAGCGAAACTATGAGAATGGGCAAATTATAGAAATACCGCGGAATGCCAAGAGCCACGGTGCCGTGTTTCAGCGACGGCATAACCGCCGCGGTGGACACGGACATGACGGCCAATAGCGACATGATTAGCAGATTCGAGACCAACTGCACCAAGAAGCGCATTCGCCTAGAAAACATTCCGGTGATAAAATCGACCACGATATGATGTCGCTTGGCCGCGACCACGCCGGCTCCTGCGAACGACAACCAGATGAAAACAAAGGTAATAATTTCCTCGGTCCAAGCCCAGGGACTGTTGAAAACATACCGCAGAACGACTCCGGAGGAAATCACCACCACTATGGCTATCAAACACAAGGCGCCGAGGATGGACTGAACCCGCATTCCGAAATCAATAATTTTTCGCAAGATGACCATACGCGCCCCTTTTGCGGCAAGGCCAGTCGGGACCGAGGCCAACGTCAGAAATTTTCTCTCAACCACCATCGCATTTACGCCCAAACCAAGGCTTCACCATCGAATTTCACCCTATTTTCGAAATCTGGGTCGTTTTCGGAGAAATTTCCTACGCATGCCTTGGTTTCGCCGGATGCAATTTTTCGATTGATCGGCATGGCCAAGTCTGTGGTGATTATTTTGCCAAGGCCGAAATTCTTTCAATAAGCCCCTTCTCCCAATTGCCATCGGCCTCGAGCTTAGTCGCGTATTTCAAAACGGCTTCACGCATTTCCGCGAAATCGACTGGCGGCACATCGAAGATTTCGCAACCTACCTTCTTCATCATCTCGGTTATCCTGTCGAAATTCTTGTAGCATTCGGCCTCGTACCATTCGCCGGCCTCTACCGCCGCCTCGATCAAGGCCTTACGCTGCCCTTCGGACATGGTTTGGAATTTGGCTTCATTGATGAGGATGTTCACGGCGTCCCGTACGTGATTGGTTCTGGTGATATATTTCCCGACTAGGCAAATATTCAAGGTATAAAGCATGTCGTATGGCTGTTCGGCTGCATCGACCAGCCCTTGCATAAAGGCGAGATATATCTCGGCCGTCGGCACTTGGGTGGATTTGCCGCCAAGCGAGGTGATCGAATCAAGATACACCTTGATGTCGGGCACGCGAATTTTCAGACCAGAAAAATCCTTGATGCTCGTCAAGGGCCGCTGTTTCGACGAGAAAGCGCGCGGCATGCTTATCCAGTTGTTCGCGAGCACTCGTGCCCCGGTGATATCAAGGAACCGCTGATTCAACTCGGTGCAAATATCGCTTTTCAAGTATGTTTTTAAATGCTGCGCATCTTTGAAAAGAAAAAATATCGACTCGGGACCCTTGTCTGCCACAAAGGTGGCGTTGAAGCCGGCGCTGAAGCCCGCCATGTCCTGAGTCCCCATTCCCACTGCTTCAATCTGGGTTATACCATCACCCAGTTGGCTAGCCGGCATGACTTCGATGGAGATGGTGCCGTTGGATTTTTTCTTTGCCAGTTCCGCAACCAATTGCAGGCCCTGGGTGACCAAGTCTTCGGTTGACTGATTACCGCCAAGAACGAGTGAATAATTGCGTTCCCCTGCCTGACCGGAACACGAGGCGATGCCAATGGCGAGACACAAGGCGACAATGACCGTCCTCCTCAAGTTAATACTCATTTTCTTCTCCTCCTATGAAAGAAAACCGCAATTTCAAGCCACCGCCAAAATAACGTGTTTATTGCCACATCACTGACAAACAACCAACTTATGATTTCCACCGAAGATCTTACCTTTTGCCCCCGATGATCACCCCCGCCATCTCCTCGACCACCTTGACGACGTTGCTGTGATCCTCCTCGCCCAATCCCTTCGCCATGCAACTCTTGTAAAATTCGGTGACCAAGCTGGCGATAGGCATCGGAACATCCAGCCCGCGCGCGAGTTCCAGGGCGAGGTTGAGATCCTTGTATTGCAGTTTCGACTTGAAGCCCGGCTCGAAATTCCGGTTCACTATCTGCTCGCCCCGGATTTCCAGGCAGCCACAACGGCAATAGCCGGCCGACATCACCTCCAGGAGCGTTTTCGCCTCGACCCCGGCCTTCACGCCCATCGCCATCGCCTCGCCGATCGCCGCCATGGTCGCGGCGGAGAGAACCTGGCAGCACGACTTGACGCCCTGCCCCGCCCCGTTCCCGCCCACATGGGTTATGCGCTTGCCCAAAACCTCGAAAATTGGCTTGCAGCGCTCGAACGCCTCCGCTTCGCCCCCGACCATGATGGAGAGGGTGCCGGCGATCGCCCCCTTGTCGCCGCCGGACACGGGGGCGTCAAGCAGGCGGGCGCCGGCGGCCTTCACCCTTTCCGCGAATTCCCTGGTGGGCAGGGCGGCGATGGTTGACATGTCGACGACGATCTTGCCGGGGCCAAGGGCGGGAAGCATGCCGCCGTCGCCGAACAAGATTGCTTCCACCTGCGGGGTGTTCGGCACCATGACGATGGAGATATCCGCCTTCCCGGCGACTTCGAACGCCGACGCCTCGGCGATTCCCCCCGCCGCCGCGACGGATTCCACCTCCGACGCCAGCAGACTGTTGATATGGACGGCGTAGCCCGCCTTCAGCAGGTTGATTGCCATGGGGCGGCCCATTATGCCCAGGCCGACAAAACCCAGTACCGGTTTCATTCAATTCTCCTCTTGGTTGACTTCCTTTAAAGCGTTCTTACACCGCGTACTCGATTCGGGAACGCAATTCCGTCACGTCGACGTCGGCGAACGGCTTCCGATCGCGCAGGGAAAGATGGGCGGCGTGGCCCGCCGCGTAGCCGGTCAAAAAACACTGGGCCGTCACCCGCGCCGAGGCCAGCGCTTCGTGCTCGGCGGACAGCGCCCGGCCGCCGGTTATGAGATTGGCGACGCGTTCGGGAACAAGGGCGTCGTAGGGAATGTCGTAGTAGTCGTTGTCGAGATAGAACAGGAAAATGCCGTCGGCGCCGTGCGCCTCGATGCACCAGGCGCTTTTCGCCACCGACCTGGCGCTTTTCCTCGCCTTGAACACGTCGTCGTTGGCGAGGCGGCCCAGGCCGGTTATGGTGCGGCTCTGCCGGATGCCTATCTGGACGCCGGTGTCGTTGACGAAGGCCTTTTCGAAGCCCGGCACCCTGTCCCGGAGGAAGCGTTCGTACTCGCGCACCTGCCGGCGGCCGGCGATCTCCCCGAAAGTGAGATCCTCCGCCCTGGTGGCGTCGAGGGGGGCGCCGCCGGGCTTGAACACCGCCGTCGCGTTGCACAGCACCTCGCCCGGCCGGGGCGACGCCAGAAGATAGATGTGCTTGCGCGGCAAAACGTATCCGGCGCCGTCGGCGGCCGCAATCCACTCCTCCACCAGCGCGGGCGGATGGGCGCAGGCGCGGGGGACGTCGACGCCGCTCATCCGGAAGGCCATGGTGGCGTACTGCACCACCCCGTCCCTGCCGAAGGCCGTCGGCACCCCCGCCCGGAAGCAGACGTCGGCGTCGCCGGTGGCGTCGACGAAGCGCGAGGCGCCGACGAGAAAGCGCCCGCCCTTGTTTTCGACAACCGCGGCCTTGATCGCGTCGCCGTCCATGACCACGTCCGTCGCCAGGGTGTGGTAAAGGATCGATGCCCCGCTTTCGCCGAGGAGGTCGTCGGCCACCTCCTTCCAAACCAGCGGGTCGTGCACCACGATGCCGGTCTCGCCGAACGGAACCGGTTGGGCGGCGCCCCCGCGCAACTTCAGGTGATGGTAAAATTCGCCGGCGAACCCGTGCGCCAGCTGTTCGTACCGGTGTTCCCTCCCCGAGGCGAACAGGCCGCAAATGGCGCCCGACATTCCGGCGGTGGCCATTCCTCCGCAGAATCCGTACCTTTCCACCAGAAGCGTCCTCCGGCCCGCCCGGGCCGCCGCCACCGCCGCCGCGACTCCGGTGGGTCCGCCGCCCAAAACGAGAACCTCCACTTCGCAGGCCAAGGGGATGTCGCGGCTCTCGGATGCATTCACGCCGGGTCTCCAATTCTAACAGGCAAGGAAATGATTCACTTCTTCCGGTGGATCCCGCGCTTGCCCAGCACCGCGCCCCGGGAGATCGGCTGGACGAGCTGCGCATACTGGGAAAGATAGGTGCTTGGGCCGCCGCCCAGTGGCAACTCCGCCGGCTTCCAGGCGTCAAGCCGCGCCTTGATTTCCCCTTCCGGCACCTCCATGTCGATGGCGCGCTTCTCGAAATCGAGACGAATCGTGTCGCCCTGCCGGACGACGGCCAACGGACCGCCTTCCGCCGCCTCGGGCATGAGTTGGCCGACAATGATGCCGCGATTCAGGCCCGAAAGCTCGCCGTCGGTCACCACCGCGACTTCGCCGGCTATGCCGGCGCCGTTCAGGGCGGCCACGAAGCTGCAGGCGAAAACGGTTCCCGGGCCGCCGAGCGGGCCCATATTGCGGAGAACGACCACGTCCCCCGGCTTGATCCCGCCTTTCCTCAGCGCCTCGATGGCCTCGTCCTCGCCCTCGAAGATGTTGGCCGGACCCCGGAAGCCGGGCTTTTCGTCCGGTACGGCGGAGAGCTTGACGATGGCGCCGTCCGGGGCCAAATTGCCGCGCAGAATGCCCACCCCCGGCTTCACGCTGACCGGATTGTCCAGGGCGCGGATGACCTTGGGATCATGAACTTTCGCCTCCGCTAGGTTCTCCCCCAGCGTCTTCTGGGTGACGGTGAGGGCGTCGAGATGGAGGAACTCCCTCAGTCGGCTCATCACGGCCGGGGTGCCTCCGGCTTCCTCCAGGTCCTCGGTGCGGGCGGGGCCGTTCGGCCGGACCGAGGTCAGCAGGCGGATGTCGCCGCCGAATTTTTCATAGAGCTTCACGACGTCCAGGGGCAGTTCGGCCTCGGTGGCGATGGCGGACAGGTGGCGGACGGTGTTGACCGAACCGCCGACCGCGAGGACGGTCATCACCGCGTTCTCGATGGCTTTTTGGTCGATGATGCTCCGGGGAAGGACGTTGTCCCGGGTAAGCTTGACGATCCGGTCGCCGGCCCGGCGGGCGTATTCCTTGACCCTGCTTCCGTTGGCCCAGATGGGCGAGTTGCCGGGCAGGGTCATGCCGAGCGCCTCGGCGACGATGTGCATGGAGTTGGCGGTGCCGAGGCCGGCGCAGACGCCGGGAGTGCGGACGGCGGCTTCCGTCATGTCGGTCAAATCCTTCAGGGTCAGGCGGCCGGTGGCCAGGGCGCCGATGGATTCGTAGACGTCGTCGATGTCGAAGAACTGGTCCTCGAATTTTTCGTTGCGGCAGGCGCCGCCGATCTGGTAGCCGCAGACGAGGAGAATGGTCGGGATATTCAGCCGCGCCGCCGCCATGAGGTGGCCGGGGGTGGTTTTGTCGCAGGAGGAAAGGCAGATCATCCCGTCGAGGACGGCGCCTTCCACCATGCACTCGATTTCGTTGACGACGAGGTCCCGGGTGGGCATGAGGTAACGCGCCTTCTTCCCCGCGCTGGTGACGAAGTCGCTCGGCGCCACCGTCCCGACCTCGAAGGGAAGCCCCCCCGCCGCCCAAATGGAGTTTTGCGCGAGCCGGGAAAGCTCGTCGAGATGAACGTAGCAGCAGGAGAGTTTGTTGGAGGTGTTGATGACGGCGATTTTCGGCTTCTCCATATCCTCCTCGAGGATGCCCATGCTTCGCCACTGACTTCTCCTGACCGCCCAGCGGGTCGTTCCGGGAGTGAAGTTGCTGCGATACATAAGCGCCCTTTCTATTGGTTGGTTGTTGGACCATTTACCGGAGGCAAAAAAACTGCCGGGCCATTTTCAGGATGAAAGGGAGATGCCGTGGGAATAATCGCCGGGACAAGGGGTTTAATTCAAATGGCGATTATGAACCACGCGGCAATATTGTCAAGCAAATTTTTTTGAAAAAACGCCAGAAAATTAAAATTTCGCCCGCGCCGATCCCGGGCCAATCCTTGCTCCCGGGGCGCCGTTCCGGTTTGCGCCCGGGCAACCGCGCGCCGTTCCATCGGTTGGCGAAATCAAGAACCCCGGGATGGGTCAAGGGGAAGGAAGCATCAGGTCCAACAACTGCCCAATCGGTCTTGCCGGCAAAAAGCCCGGCGGTGAAATCCTCGGGAAAAGCATCTTGACTTGTTAGTCAGGTCTTGTTATTAAAATACAATGATAGTCAAGAAGTTGACTTCAAAAGCCAACAAGGAGGAGGCGTCATGGCCGCGGTCGGCGCCAGGAATGTCGCGAAAAGCGCCAAGCCCGGCGCTTCCCGGCAGGTGGCCGAATATTTGTACCGGAATATCGCCGGCAAAAAATGGCCCGTCGGCGGAAAGGTGCCGTCGGAAAACGCCCTGACCCGGGAGCTGGGGGTAAGCCGGGTCAGCGTCCGCCTGGCTATCCAGCAGTTCATCACCCTCGGCGTCCTGGAAAGCGTCAGGGGAAAGGGGACGTTTCTCAGGACCGACAACCTCGATGTCCTGGGCGGCGGCGCGAGCGGCATCGGCGAAGGGGAGTGCCGCGATCTCGCCAAGGTCCTGCAGTTCCGCTCCCTCCTCGAGCCGGAGGCCTGCTTTCTCGCCGCGGAGCGGGACGACGCCGGCTTGACGGAGCGCTTGGGGCGGCAATTGCATTTGCAGGTGTCCAGCATCGGCGATACGGAGGAGTTCGTCCGGCACGACATCCTGTTTCATCTCGCGATAAGCGAAGGCTGCGGCAATCCCCTGATCCACGCCGCCCTTCGCGAGGTGTTCGGACAGACGCGGCGGGATCACCAGCGGATCAACGCGATTTTCGGATACAAGGACGGCGTCTATTACCATACCCTCATCCTGAAGGCGTTCGAGAACCACGATCCCGGGCTGGCGCGGAAACTCATGGCGGAACATCTGGAACAGGCCATCGCCCTCCTGGTCAAAAACGCCTAAGAGCGTGTTGTTCCCGGCATTCAACAACACCTACTAAGAGCGTGTTGTTAAATACCGGATCGCCCGGGTTAGACAAGGAAAAAGTCGCTGGCAGGATGATTTTTGGCCGGCGGTCAGGGATAAAAATCATCCGGGAAGCGGCTTTTGACGCCGTATAACCCGACGAGACGGCATTTAACAACACGCTCTAAGAGTCCAACCCGGAGGAGCGACAACCATGACCATCGCCATTCGCGACATCCGCGCCATCTGCACCGCCCCGGAAGGGATCAACCTGGTGGCGGTGAAGGTGGAGACGACGGAACCGGGTCTGTATGGCCTGGGCTGCGCCACCTTCGCCTACCGCCACCTGGCGGTCAAGCTGGTGGTGGAGGAATACCTGAAGCCGCTGCTGGCCGGCCAGGACGCGGGGAACATCGAGCAACTCTG
>JAISYD010000044.1 GCA_031270145.1 Planctomycetota bacterium | reverse complement strand
GTATTAAAGGCGGAATCCTGTTGATTGTTCCCTCCCGGCGGCGATAGGGAATCGAAAAGCGATCCGCCGCCAAAGTTGGTTGGCGGACTGTCCCCGCCCGCCGGCATTGGAGCTATGGGCGTCGTCGGAGTCAGCCAGTCGTCGCCGAACAACGATGTCTGGGGGGACCGCGGCGGCGTTCCCGGAGCGGGGGGCGGTTGAAGGCTGTCCGAAGCTGGCGGCAGGAGTGCGACCTCCGGACCGGCCGGAGTTGGCGCCGTCGGGCCTGGGGGCGGAATCGCCGCTTGGCCGGAATCCGGCGGCGTCGGGATCCAATCCCAGCGCGATTGGTCCGGCGGCGGACGGGACGCCTCGGCCGGCGGCGCCGGGGGTTGGCCGCCCAGCGGCAATCCCAGCATGGCCTTGGGGACGGAGGCGGCGGTGGATTCGCCGCCCGGTCCGGATTCCAGGCTTAGGGGATATTGATAGGGATCCGGCGATGCCGGCGGATAGGGGGCGGCTGGCTGGGCATAGGGGTCAGCCGGAGGCGATCCCTGAATTGGCGCGTTCGGCGGCGCCGGGAAAGCCGGCGGCTGCGGCGTTGCCGGGAAGATCGGCGCCAACGGCGCGGATGGCGCGGATGGCGCCGGCGGCGCCGGATAACCTGGCCCGCCCGGACCGGCCGGCGCCAGCGGGATGTACGGCGGTTGGCCAGCGTCGCCGCCAAAGATGTCCTCAAATCCTTCCGCGAGGGAAGGGGAGGGGACGTGCGCCGGAGTCACCGAGTCGATGACGGTTTCGGCCCCGGAAAGGCGGAACACCTCGGAAACGCCCTCGCCAATATTGCCGAACTCGTCGGCGACCGTCACCTTGAGCTTGGCCTCCTCGCTGTGGGAGCCGAAGGGGAAATAGACGGTTTCCGTGCCGTTGGCGGGAAGCCCGGCCCGGAGCGTCTGCCAAGTGGCGCCGTTGTCGAGCGAAAGCAGGATGGAGGCGCTGTTGGCCAGGATGTGGGGGTCATAGGCGGTCCAAGAGACGATCCTGGACTCGTTCGCCAAAACCACCGATCTGCCCATGAGGAAGGAGTTTTGCAGGCTGACCGTCGGCGGCTCGTTGTCGATGGTGAGCACATATGATCCCGGGATCCCCGCTGACGGCAGCGGGGTGGCGTTGCCGGCCTCGTCGAAGGCCACTGGCCAAAGGGGGTAGTCGCCGGCCCGGGCGGCGGTGAAAAGTATGGGTTCGCCGGATTTGCGCTTGGCCGGCCGGGTTGCGCCGTCGGCGGCGGGCTCCTTGACCAGTGTCCAGGAATTGCCGGAATTGTCGGAGGCGTAGAGCGATATTTCCTTGACGCCGGAACCGCCCTGGCCGTCGTCGGCTTCGACGATGATCGGCGCCTCCAGCTTGTTGGAGCGCAGAGGGCCGACCGAAACGATGCCGGGCGGCGAATTGTCGATGGTCACGGTGGCCGGACAGTAGGCCACCGCCAGGTTGCCGGCCCGATCCTCGGCCACCAGGCGGAAGTTGTAGCGGCCGGAAACATCGCCGGGCGGCGTCCAGGCCTGTTTCCCCGCCGCCGGTAAACCCTCCTGGATGTTGGTCCAGACCGCGTCGCGATCATGGTTGCTCCTGGCGTCCACGGCGTATTGGAGCTTCACCGGAGTCGGGCCGAAATAAGGATCGCCGGATTCCCAGGCCAGTTCCGCCCCGCGTCCCCGGCTCAAGACATTCTGGAGGGGCGACAGCCACTTGGCCTGCGGAGGGGTGCGGTCGACCACGATGACGGTTTCCGGCCTGCTTCTGGCCACGGGTTCGCGTTCGCGGTTGCCGAAGCGGTCGGTGGCCACGCTGACGAATCCGTAGACTCCCTCGCCCGGCACTTCAATGGTCATGGGGGGGATGCGGTCCGCGTCGTCGGCGTAGAAGCGCCAGGTGCGGCCCATATCCTCGGTGATGAAGAATTCTATCCTGGCGATGCTTCCCGGCTCCGCGTCGCGGAGCGAATAGCGCAAATTGAACCGGGTGAACCGGGTCACCTGGGCGTCGGGCGGAACCGGCCGCGACAATTCGCCGGCCCCGGCGGCCAGCGCCAGCGGCAACAACGCGGACAAGACCAGCATCCCCATCCTGGGAATGGAACCTGACATGCTTTTTCTCCCGGATGTGCACCCACCCCACCGCCGTATCCCGCGGATCCGGCGACCCTGCCCCAAAGGCGATCCCAAACATTTCTTAAAATAACCGGAACCGTGGATTAAAGCAAGATATTTTGAAAATTCCCGGCCGTCCCTTGGCCGAAGTCGAACGCTTGGCGGCGGAAAATGCGGCGGGACGGCTTGCGGCCCGTCAATGCCCCCGCCTGTGGCTGTGGCTGGGGAAGCCCATCTTTTCCCGGTAGTTGACGATGGAACGTCGCTTGATCACAACTCCATCGGCCGCCAGGCGCTCCATGATCTCGCTGTCCCGGAGAGGGCGGCGTTTGTCCTCGCCCTCGATCATGGCCTTGATGCGGAGCATCACGGCGGCGGCGCTGGACTGGCGCCCGGCCTGGCCATCCGCGCCGGCCGCCGCCGGCGTCGAGGCGGCGCCGGCCCGGGCGAAGAAGAATTTCAGGGGTTTTATGCCGCGCGGGGTGTCGATGTACTTGTCCTTGACCGCCCGGGACACGGTGGAGATGTCGAAGCCTAGTTCAGTCGCGATCCTCTGCATGAACAAGGTGGCGGGGGCGTCGGTCCGGCCGGCCAGATAGTCGCCCTGGGCCTGGATGACGGCGTCGGCCACCGTCAGGATGGTCTGTTCCCGCTGCGACACCGCCTTGACCAGCCATTGGGCGCTGTTATACTTGTCGCGGAAGCTCTTGACCAGGCCGCCGCGGCGCATCTGCCCGCGGAAGGCCTCGAAGGCGGGGCCGCGCTCCGGATCCTTCTCCAGCCGCTCGCGGATCAGCCCGCCGCGGCGGGAACGGTCGAACATGGCGATGAAAAAATCGGCGATCCGCGGTTCCCGGCCGGAAACCAGCCGCGCCCGGAAACCGTTCTCGGCGTCGCCCTCCACCTTCAGCTCCGGCCGCACCGCCAGGGCCGGCTCGGCGGCGAAGCCGGCTCCGGGGCGGGGATTCAGGGTGCGGATAAGCGCGGCCGCGGCCTTGACCTCCTCCACGCCGCATTTGAGGGCGCGGGCGATCTTGGGCAGGCGGTTGGCGGCCAAATCCTCCAGGCGGCTTTTCGCCATGGCCAGGGCCAGGGGGGACGCGTCGGGACGGTGGCGCAACTGTATGAGCAGGCATTCGGAGAGGTTTCTGGCCCCGATGCCGTTGGGATCCAATTTTTGCAGTTCGGCCAAGGCCGCCTCCAGCTCCCGCTTGCCGGGCGGCGGCTCCAGATCCGGCGGCGCCGCCTCATCCAGGGGCGTGGTGAGCCAGCCGTTCGCGTCCAGCTTCCCGATTAGGGCGGTCGCCAATTGGCGGGCGCGTCCGTCCAGGTGTGTTTCGGCCAACTGGCGTTCGAGGTGCT
>JAISYD010000012.1 GCA_031270145.1 Planctomycetota bacterium | reverse complement strand
CGGCCGACCCTTCGCCGGAATTCCTGGCCGCCTCCCTCCTCCAGACCCCCCCGGTCTTCCTTTCCGCCCGACGGGCCGAAACCAAATGGCGGAGCCTACCCGAAGACTTGGCCTGGCTGGAAAAGCAGAATCTTCGCCTACGAAATCCCCGGGAGGTCGGTTGGGACAGATTGTTCGCCACCCTTTTGTTTTCCGATTGCAATACGCTTCCCATTTTCCGCCAACACAGCGAATTTCTCCAAAACGCCTGTCCGGAATTGTTACGGACGGAAGTCAAGATTCCTTCCCGGTTGTTCATTCCCCGACCCCGCCGCCTGCGGCTGGGAGTGGCCCTGAACCGTTGTTCCGACGGATTGACCTCCTCGGCGGTTTCGCGGCTATTTCGGCAATTGGACAGGGACAGGTTTGAAACCGTTCTTTTTTTCCCCGACAATTCCCCGGCCAACGAATCCTTTGCCTCAATGCTGGCGGCGGTTGACGAGAGCCATGCCGTTCCTTCGGCGCTTGACCGCGAGGAATGGCGGGAAACCAACTTGGTTGCGGCGAGAGCGGGACTTGATTTGTTGCTGCATGAAAATTGGGGGATTTACTCTTTTATAAGTTTTTCCCGCCTAGCGCCGGTCCAGTGCAGTTTTTTCGACACCTGTATTTCCATCGCCGCTCCGGCCGAGGATTACGTCGTTCTGGCGGGAAAACCGGATTGGCTCGCCGACTGGAAATCCTGGTATGCCGAAAAGATCGTCCTCCTGGACAATTTTGTCGGCGGGTGGGGGAAGCCCGGACCGGATGAACCGGAAGCCGTGCACCTGGAAGAATTTGGGCTGCCGTCAACCGCCAAGCTGATGTTCACTTGGCATGATCCCAGAAGATGGGATCCCGGGGACGATGCCTTGTTGGCGAAGTTGCTGAGCGACAATCCCGCAGCTTGGTTGCTGGTGGCGGCCTCCCACCACCCGCCGACGGTCAGGCAAGGCTTGGCCATTCGCTGGCGGCTTTCCCTGGCCGCGGCCTATGAACGGATAAAATTCATCCCTTTTCAGCCGCCCGGCCGTTTTTTGGGGCTTTTGCGGCGGGCGGATCTGGTCCTGACGCCCCCGGTCGCGGGGACGATGTCCACGGGAACGGCTCTCGGCCAGGGTGTCTCCCTAGTCGTCCGGGACGGCCAAAGTCCCAATATAAAGATTAACACTCTGGCCTACGAGATCCTCGGGGTCGAGGGCTTGATCGCCCGGAGCCCGGAGGAGTGGCTGGCCCTCAACCAGCGCCTGCTGGACGACCGGGACTGGCGCCGGAAAAAAGGGGAGGAAATCCGGGCCAACTACCCGAAACTTCACGACCAGGCCGCAGCCGTCCGGGATCTGGAAAATTTCCTGGAAGCGGCCTACGAACGGGCCCGGAACGGCTTGCCGCCGGCGGCCTGGAGCGGGGGGAGGTTTTTGGATGGTTGAGGAAACTCCCGGAGTTTCCCCTAATCACAACTGTTCCGCCGCCTTGACGGGGTGCGAATTGTTGCCGTAGCCGGCGCATTTCTTGCAAAACTCCATGTAGCCCCTTTCATTGAATCCCAGGCGGAACTCCACCAGTTCGGCCTTTTTTTCCCCACTGAAGGTTCCCAAGTCGTAATAGTCGCCGGCCGTCTCCGCCGTCAATCCGGCCACCGAGGCGTAGCCGGCGTAGTTGCAGCCGTACAGCTTCCCGTCCCGCAATTCCTGCCAAGGCGCCCGGCAGGCGGCGAAATGCCCGATCAGGCGTTCTTCCGGCTAATCCGCGCGGTTCAATCCCGGAGGGGTCAAATCAACCCAGCCCTCCGGCCGGCTGACCCGGAAGGAAACCCCGAATTCAGCCAATTTCTCCCGGACCGCCAGAAAACGCCCTTCGCGGCCGGGGAGGCTGGCGCGATAATCGTCCAGGGTCACGCTGACCCGCCGGCGCCGGCAGGCCAGGCAAACCTCGTCCGAGGGCATGACGGTCCCGTTGGTGGTCAGCGCCAGCCGCTGGATGCGGGAGCCGTACCGGCCGCCCAGATAGTCGATAAGTTCGGCCAACTCCCGGTACAGGAACGGTTCCCCGCCGCTGAGATGGAAAAGGATCACCATATCCACGCAGGCGAACAATTGATCCAGGCTTCGGGTCAACCGCGCCAGGGGGCGTTCCGGATGCCTGGCGATATGCGGCATAAAATTCAGGCAATGCCGGCAGTTCAGGTTGCACCGGGTGGTGGGGAGAAACGAGAGGGAGGGGAGGCAGACCCGGCCCCGGGCGTAAAGGAAATAAAGCGGGGCGAACAGTTGGGCGGGGAATGCCGTCTCGTTCTCCCGGAATCCGAACTCGGCCAATTGCCCCAAGGCCCCGGGGACGGCGGCGGGGGGAAGCGCCAGCACCACGGCTTCGTTATCGTCCAGCCGGGCCGGGGCGGCGACCGGCATCCCCAGGAAGCCGCCGACTTGCTTGCCGGGGTCATTGTCGATAAAACCGGCAAGGTCGAGATGGGGGGAGAGGAGAGCGTGCAAATCCCCCCCGTTGGCGCCGGCCCCGAAAATGCGGATTCTTTTAATCCCCGCGATCCGGGCGCCCAGGGCGTCGAATTCATG
>JAISYD010000266.1 GCA_031270145.1 Planctomycetota bacterium | reverse complement strand
AGCGCCTCCGATTCCTTCTGCAGCTTGATGTCGGTCCCGCGGCCGGCCATATTGGTGGCGACGGTGATGCCCCCTTTTTGACCCGCCCGCGCGACGATCTCCGCTTCCCGCTTGTGGTGGATGGCGTTCAGCACCTGATGTTCCAGACCCGCCTTGGCAAGCAGGGAGCTGAGGTGTTCATTCGCCTGGATGCTTCGGGTCCCCACCAGAATCGGTCTTCCCTCCGCATGGACACACTGGATCTCTTTAATTACTTCGTCCCATTTGGCAGTCTGGCTTGAACAAATTTTCGGTTGACGCATAATACGTTTACAAGGCCGATGCGTCGGGATGGGGACGACAGGCAGATGATAGACATGCCAGAACTCGCCGACAGCCTCCTTCCCGGTTCCGGTCATGCCGGAAAGCTTCTGATACAGCCGGAAGAACCGCTGGAAGCTGATGCGGGCCATGGTCACCTTGTCGGGCGTCATTTCGACGCCCTCCTTGGTTTCAACCGCCTGATGCAGTCCGTCCCGCCAGCTCCGATCCGGCATGAGGCGCCCGGTCGCCTCGTCGACAATGACCACCTTCCCCTCGTCCAGAATGTATTCGGAGCCTTCACGGAAGAAGTACCGTGCCGTCAGAGCCTGGTGGACTATCTCCTCGCTGCGGCGCGGGCTTTTCCAGATGCCGTCCTTGCCGGAAACGAGTTCCCGCAGCCGGCGCTTGCCGTCCAACGTCAGTTCGATTTCCTTGTATTTCCAGTTGATCGCGTAGTCCTCTTTTTCGCCGAGGGAATCCGCCAACTCTTTTCCCACCAGAAAAGAATTCTCCCGCTCCTCGTTATGGCCGTCCGAGGAGATGATGAGCGGCGTCACCGCTTCGTCGACGAGGACGGAATCGACCTCGTCGATAATGGCGAATTCAAGCCCCCGCTGCACCACCTTTGAACCGGGGTTTCCGGTTTTTCCAAGGAAGCCAGCCAAAATGTAGCCGGTCAGGTTCTTGTTGTCGCCCAGTGCAAGCCGGTCGCGCAGATAGTCGGCCGCCGCCTCCTTGTTGGTGAGGTAGGTGATGTCGGCGGCATAGGCGGCGGAACGCTCTTCCGGTTCGGATTCCTGGCTGATCGCCTTGGCCTTGAGGTGGAAGTAACTGTACAGCTTGCCCATTTCCTCGGCGTCGCGGCCGGCGAGATAGTCGTTGACGGTGATGACATGGCAGCCGCGCCCCCGCCAGGCCGCCAGGGTGGCGGGAACGGTGGCGGTGAGGGTCTTTCCCTCCCCCGTGGCCATTTCCGCGATGCAGCCGTCGTACATCGACAGCGCGCCGGCGATCTGGACGGCGTGGTGGCGGAAGCCGAAGACCCGTTTCGCGCCTTCCCGGATTATGGCGCAGGCGGCGTCAACATCCGCCGGCGTCTCTCTCGACCGGTACATGACATGGCGGATTTTTTCCGCTTCTTCGCGGAGCCGGGCGTCGCCGAGTTTGGCGTATTGGGATTCGCGGGCAAGAATGCGATTGGCTCTGGCCAGGTACTTTCGGGGCGAATGGACGCGGCGTTTGAGGACGCCGGACAATTTGTGCCAAATAGAGTCCAGTCCCTTCGGCGGGTCTTCCCGGGTCGGAGAGCGGTTGATGGCCCGCCAGAGGTGGGATTCCGCGTCGGGCAGACTAGACATTGAACCGCCTCTGGAGCATTTGCAGGAGCGACCGCCATGCCTGGACGGCGATTGGCTTGTCCGCGGCGGTGAAGCGAATGGTCACCACCTGGCCGGGCAGCATCCGCCAGGCGGCGCCGTGAACCCCCAGCTTGATCTCGAAGACATGCTCCTCCGGCGTCAGGCCGCGTGAATCGCTGGCATCCACGGCCGTCTCGCCGCCGGCGGGATAGCCGAGGGCCGGCGACGGCAGTTCCTTGCGCCCCCCGGGAATGACGGCGACGATCTTCGCGGTCGTCTCAAGGTCCGCCCGGCCCTTCACCCGCAATTCAACCAACGGCTTCGATTCCGTAATGAGGCTCATGGCCGCGTCCTGGCCGGGGATGGAGCGGATGGTCAGGCTGTCGAGGGTGATGACGTCGCCCATCGCGTCGCCAATGGTTATGTACCCCCCGATCTTGCCGGACAGCAACGGCGATACCCATACCCCGTCCTGGCTGGAGACGATTTTCAGCCGCTTCAGAAGCCGCGCGACCCGCGCCTTTTCCTTTTCCAGGGCGAGAAGCCGCTCGCGCGCGGCGATGGCTTCGGCCGGATCCGTCGCCTCGGCAATGCGAATCCTGGCATGGATTTCCTTTTCCTTCGCGGTCAGGACTCTCCATTCCGACCGCAGCGACGGATTGTCAAGCTCGGCCAAAACCGTCGTGTTGGCGGCGACCTTTTCCTCCGAGTCGAGGACGGAAACCAGGAATCCCGAACTGCCGGAATGCACCCGGGTAAAGGAATCGGATTCGACCACCCCCTCAATCTGGAAGCGATCCGGCACATTCAGGAGTCCCACCAGAAAAAAGAGCAGCGCCGCGAAACAGGAGGTCGTCAGCATCGCCCGTATCCGGGTGCGGCCGAGTTCGGGGTTGACGGCGAGGCAGCGGACGAACTTGAACAGAGGAACGAACAGCCACATGACGAGGGATCCCAGGGCCAGGATCACGCCGATGAAGAACGCCATGTCGGCGATGGTGAGAAGGATGCCGGAGAGCAGGAACACGCGGTAAATGTTCGACGCGACGGCGTACGCGACGAAGATGAACTTTTCAAAAGCGCCGCGGGCCTGATGCGCCGCGTCCTTCACGTTCCAGACATATCTCTTGACCAGGTAATACACATACTGCTGTCCGCGATTGCCGAGGTTCGGCATTTCCAGAAGGTCGCAGAGAATATAATACGCGTCATAACGGAGAAGCGGATTGCCGTTGAAAAGAAGGGTGGAAACGCTGGCGACAAACATCAGGTTGTACGCCAGGGCGTTCGTGGTGGAGCCGCCGGCGGTCCGGGTCCAGACAATTGCGGCGACCGAAGCCAGCGCCAGCTCGGACCATACCCCGGCCGCCGCGACCATCATGCGCCGCCATTTGCTCCTGAAGGCCCACGACGCCGAGGCGTCCACATAGGGCGCTGGCGTGAACAGCAGAAGCATGATGCCGGTATTATGGACATGCCCCGAGTTCTGTTCGAACCGGCCAAGGCATTTGCAGGAGAACGCATGCGCCCCTTCGTGAA
This sequence comes from Planctomycetota bacterium, assembly GCA_031270145.1. GTDB lineage: Bacteria > Planctomycetota > SZUA-567 > SZUA-567 > SZUA-567 > JAJBSZ01. The sequence continues at coordinate 2,025 of JAISYD010000266.1, read as the reverse complement.
CCGCCTTGGCGAGGACAAAAGCGCCATACAGGAGCGGAAGGTTCGACGGGCTCAGGACGCCGGCCGAGGAATCATAGAGCGATCCGCCATGGCCGGCAAGCGAATACAGACCAGCCAAAATTATGAGCGTCCACAGAACCGCACCCTTCCAGGTAAAGATCCAGCCGACCACGCCGACCCATCTGGCGAGGAAGGCATCGGGATCCCACAGCTTGAAACGGGGGAACAGGAAGCTCTGGAAAGCGCTTTTCACTTCGCGGTTGCGACGCTTTTTGTAGCGGCCGAACAGGCTCTCCGCGTCGGGAGGGATCTCGGCCCGCAGCAGATTGGAGGTATAGAGCTGGCCGATGATCTGTATCGCCTCGTTCTGCGTCGGAGCGGCGTCGCCCAGACGCTCGATGGATATTTTCCAGGCTTCGGCGACCGTCCTGTACCCGTCCAGGAGGCCGATGAAGCTGTAGGCGGCTCCATCGAGGCGAAGGTAGTCCTGATTGAGCGGGGAACGTATAATGTACCACTCGCGCCCACGGAAAAACTGCTTGTGCAGGCGCACGGCCGAGATGAGCCGCGGCCGGAGGTCGCATACACGATACCAATGCTCGCTGAACGTTATCCTTTTTTTGGCCATGGCGTCACCAGTACCACCACTGCCACAGTTTCATCCGCACCCAATTCACGGCGCGCCTCGACCAGATCCGAATGAGCGGACGCTCTTCAACGTCGACCTTGGCGATGCCCTCCAGACCGGGAAGCATCCAGTTCGGCGCATCGACGAGCCGCACCCGGACCCGGAACACATTCTTCTGTTTCACCAGTTCCGCCTGCGGCGTCACCCGAATAACCTCGAAGCGAACCTTTTCATTGGGCCTGCCCGCCGCCGCCAACTCGCCGAGCTGCCCCTCCCGGACATCGGCGATTTCATCCTCCGGGACGTACAAGTCCGCTTCCATATGTTCGATGGGCGCGATCTCGAACAGCGTCTCCCCGAGCTTGACGGGCGCTCCGACCCTGGTGGTGAGATCGCCGGAAAGAACGACGCCGGTCAGGGGCGGGTACAATTTGGCCTTGGCCAGCTTCTCGTTTAGCAGATCGCATTCGGCTTCGGCCTGTTCCGCCCGGGCCTCCGCCGCCTGCGCCTCCGCGAATTTGTTCTCGCGTCCGGCAAGACCGGCATCCTTGAGATGAGCCGCCCTTTCCGCCTTTTTCATGGCCAACTGCGAAATCAATTCCGCCGTTTCCAGTTCGACCATGAGCGTCTCGTTAGCCTGAACTTTTTCGCCCGGCTTCACATAGACTTCCGCCAGGAATCCATCGTATGGCGCCGCCACCACGCGCCGCGTTGCCGGCCTGGTGACAAAGGTGGACTCGACCGTATACTTCCCCCGGGCGAAGCAGAAGAAGACGATCACCCCCATGGCAATTGCGACACGGCCATAGCCGGCGGTCGGTTGAAAATATCCCGCAGATGGCGCCAGGGACCGAGTTTGCGCGGCTTGGCCGAGACAGTCGCGCGCTGTAGAGGGTCGAATTGACTTGGCAACCTTGGCCGCCATAGAAGGAAAAAGTCCCGTCAAATTCTTTCCCGATACGCCTCCAGGCGATCATAGCTGAATTCAACTCCGATGCCTGGCGCGTCCGGCGCCATCGTCCGTCCGTTTTCAATCATCAGGAGATGCGTCATGGAATTGCCGACATCATCCCAACCACCCCAGACCTTGGCGACATTGCCGGATGTGGGGGTGGCTCCGGTGAAGGCGTCCATCCGCTTGTCGATCATGCTGGCGATGTTGGAAATTCGCCCAACTCATTTGAGAGTGGGTTGTGCCGCAACATATTTATAGACATTCCAGCAAATGAGATATTTCCTTCGGCGACGGCAACTCTCCTTTCAACGCCTTGGGCAAAGTTTTGGTGATTTCATAGGTTGCCACTCCGATGGGTTTGTGGGCATCATACAGGGCGTATTCCACCACCGTGCGGTTTTTCTCCTTGCAGAGGATGATGCCAATGGACGGGTTTTCGTCC
>JAISYD010000231.1 GCA_031270145.1 Planctomycetota bacterium | reverse complement strand
CGTTCGCGTCGTCCCTGACCAGGTATGAGTTGTAGGTTGCCCCGTGCGCGGTGTCGTACGAATGGAAGTCCCGGACATTCCAGTCGATTGCGCCGACCCAGTCGATGTTCGGCAATAGGCTTGTCTGCATGCTCGATGTCTCCCGCCGGTGTACAAAAAATAACGAAAGGCGTCTGGCCGGCGCTTGCGGCCGACCCGGCCAATTATAGGAAATAATCGCCGGAAAGCATAAAAAAAAGCCGAAAAAAGAAAAACCGGCCGATAACAAATAAATGTCTGGAGTTGTCGGGGAACGCCGATATAATGGGTAGGGTGGTTCGCTTGTCCGGGATTTCGCCGGCGCGGCGGAGGCGAAAGACAAAGTTTTTGTTTTTTTCCTTGACATCAACCGCCTGAAATGCGAAATATAATATATGGATGCCATTGCGGCGTTGCGGATAGGCGGGCCATGGCGCGGGGAGAGGGAATGCGCCTTGTCCGCCGCGGTTGACTTGAACTTGATTTGCGATTAATTTTTTTGAAGGAGGAGAAAATGCGTAAAGGTTTGTTTGCAACCGCGATTTTGGCGTTCGCCATGGCCGGCGCGGCCCAGGCCGCCACCCCGGGCGACGAGGTTCCCTTCAGGGAAGGCGAGCCCATGCCGCCCGCGCCTCCCGGCATGTCTTGGTGCTTGATCCAGAAGCCCGCCATTTACGACAACGTGACCGAGACGGTCACGGTTCGGCCGCCCGCCAACTTCCAGGTTCCGGTTCCCGGCGCCTATTCCACCAAAACCGAGACCATCCCCTGCGTCCCCGCCTACAGGGTCGGCAAGGTGATCCCCGCCCAGCTTCAGCCCAAGGCGGTTCCCTATGTCTGCCAAGAGGAATACAAGGTTCTCGAGCTGGTTCCGCCCCAATTCGCCGACACCCCGATCGATGTCGAGATTTGCCCGGCCTACGAGCAGATCACCATCATCCCGGCCCAGTTCCGCGATGTCCCGAAGCGCCTGGTGGTTGAGCCGGCCCGCAAGGAATTCCAGCGCGTGGCCTGCGACGACGGCAACCTGTGCTGGACGGTTTGCGAAACCCCGGCCAAATACCGCGACGTCATCACCAAGGAGCTGATCTCCGACGCCAAGGAGCAAAGGGTGACGGTTCCGGCCAAGAAACAGCAGATACTGGTCAAGAAACTCGTGAAACCGGCCAGCGTCCGCGAAGTGGTGGTTCCGGCCAAGCAGGCCACCTATCAGGCCAATGTGGTGGCCGCCCCGGCCCGGGTCGAATGGCAGACCATTCCGGCCCAGTCCCAGACCGTTCCGGTTCTGGTCGAGACCAAGGCTCCGAGCTTCGCCCCCCAGGCCATCCCGGAGAAGAAGGAAACCATCACCCGCCGCGTCCTCAAATCGCCGGCGTCCATGGTTTGGCGGCTTCAGTCCAACTCGGTTTATGCCGGCCGGCCCATTGCCGTCGCTCCGGTCCGGACCTCGGACAACCGGCAGTTGGCCAGCGTCCCCGCCTCCGGCGCCCGCTACTCCCTGAAATAGGCGGCAGGCGGTTCGGCGAGAGTCGGAGTTGAAATTGCGCGTCCATCCTCCGCAAGGGGATGGACGCGATTTTTGAGCCAAGCTCCAAAGGATTGGCATGAGGGAAACGGCAAAGGAGCCGCCCCGTCCCGTTGCCGGCCGGGCGGACAAGGCAAACCCGATGGTTTCGCCTCCAACCGACTCCGGATCGGCTCTGGAAACCTTTGGCGAAATCCCGGCCGCGGGGCCGTCGCTTCGCCGCCGCTTTGCCGACGCCAATGAGCGCGTCCGCCTCTGCGAGACGGCGCTGGGTCATGTTTTTTCCGACAAAACGCGGCTCTTGCAGGCCCTCGCCCATTCATCCAGCACCCAGGACAAGACCCGGAGCAACGAGCGCCTGGAGTTCCTTGGCGACGCCATCATCGATTTTGTCGTCCGCGAGCATCTTTTTCACAGCTATCCCCAGCGGCAGGAGGGGGATCTCACCGAAGCCAAATCGGCGGTGGTCTGCCGCTCCGCCTTGGCGGAGGCGGCGCGCCGGATCGATCTGCCGGACTTCCTGATCCTTGGCCGGGGCATCGGGAAACGCCGGCCCATCCCCGAATCGCTTATCGCCGATGCCTTCGAGGCGGTGGTGGCGGCCATCCATCTTGACGGCGGCATCCAGTCGGCCAGGAATTTCATTCTGGGCTGCCTGGGCGCCGCCATCCCCGCCGCGATTGAAAAGGCCAGCCTGGACAACCACAAGTCCGTCCTGCAGAAAATCCTGCAGCAAAACCGGCGGCGGTTGCCGGAGTACCGCATCCTCTCCATCGCCGGGCCGGAGCATGCGCGCACCTTCCGGGTGGCGGCGCTGATCGGCGGCCGTGAACTGGGACAGGGAAGCGGCCCCAACAAAAAGACGGCGGAGCAGGCGGCGGCCCGCTCGGCCCTGGAAAACCTGGCCAATGAATCCGTCTCGCATCCGGAGACGCTGGGAGGGAAGCCTTGAAAGCGCCTGACGACCCCGGGCGGGACGTTTACGACAACCCCCTGATCAGCCGCTACGCCTCGCGGGAAATGGCGGCCCTGTTTTCGCCGCGGAAGCGCATCGAGACTTGGCGGCTGCTCTGGACCGTCCTGGCCGAGGCGGAACGCGAACTCGGCCTGCCGGTGAGCCAAGCCCAGGTGGACGACTTGCGGAAGAATATCGCCAACATCGACTGGCAGGCGGCTGAAAGGCGCGAGCGCGAGGTCAGGCACGACGTGATGGCCCATGTCCACGCCTATGGGCTGGCGGCCCCAAGGGCGGCCGGCGTCATCCATCTCGGCGCCACCAGTTGCTATGTCGCCGACAACGGCGATCTCCTGATTTTCCGGGAGGCGCTGGGCCTGTTGGAGTTGAAACTCGCCGAGACCGTCTTCGCCCTCGCCGCCTTCGCGAAAAGGGAGCGGGCCAGGCCAACCCTGGCCTTCACGCATTTCCAGCCGGCCCAGCCCACCAGCGTCGGCAAGCGCGCCGCCCTGTGGGCGCAGGACTTCCTCCTGGATTTGCGGGAAATTTCCCGCCGGATCGGCGATCTCCGCCTCCGGGGGGCCATCGGCGCCACCGGAACCCAGGCCAGCTTCCTCGCCCTGTTCGACGGCGATCACGGCAAATGCGAGCGGCTCAACCGGCTGCTTTGCCGGAAGCTGGGCTTTTCCCGCGTCATGGCCGTCGGCGGCCAGACCTACAGCCGGAAAATCGATTCGCAAATTCTCTCCGCCGTGGCCGGCATCGGCGAAAGCGCCTCCAAGTTCGCCACCGACCTGCGCCTCCTGGCCCACCGCAAGGAATTGGAGGAACCCCTTGAAGAAAAGCAGATCGGCTCCTCCGCCATGGCGTATAAGCGCAACCCCATGCGGGCGGAGCGCATCTGCTCGCTGTCCCGCTATCTCCTGACCCTGCCCCTGAACGGCGCCTTCACCCAGGCGTCCCAATGGCTGGAGCGCAGCCTGGACGACTCGGCCAACCGGCGGCTGTCGCTGCCCCAGGCCTTCCTCGCCGCCGACGCGGTGCTGGAACTGGCCGCCAACGTCGCCTCGGGGCTGGTGGTCCATCCCAAGGTCATCGCCAGGAACCTGGCGGCCGAACTGCCGTTCATGGCGACCGAGGACATCCTCATGGCCGGGGTCAAGGCCGGCGGGGACCGGCAGCGACTGCACGAACGCATCCGCGTCCACTCGCTGGCGGCGGCGGAGCGGGTCAAAAACGGGGACGGGAAAAACGATCTGCTGGAACGCCTCAAGGCGGACGCCGCCTTTGCCGGCGTCGCCCGGGAGCTGGACAAAATCCTCGACGCCCGGCGTTTCATCGGCCGGGCGCCGGAACAGGTTGACGCGTTCATCAAAAACGAGATAATGCCGTTGAAACGCCGCAAGCCGGGAAGGGGCCGGGGGAAGGCCGCCGTTTTCGCCGGAGTGCGGGTGTGACGCCGCCCTCCGGGCGGCGGCGGGAAAGGGACGGAGACGACATGGACAGCCAGGCCAGGCAATTTCTTTTCACCCTGCTCAACACCCCCACGCCGTCCGGCTACGAGCAGCCCGGACAGGCGGTGGTGGAAAAATACCTGAAGCCGCACGCCGACGCCGTCCGGCGCGACGTGCACGGCAATCTGCACGCGGTGCTCAACCCCGGCGGCGAATTCCGGGTCATGCTCTCGGGCCACTGCGACGAGCTCGGCCTCATGGTCATGCACATCGACGACAAGGGCTTCCTCTACGTCTCCAGCGTCGGCGGCGTCTATGTGCCGCTGCTCCAGGGCGAGCGCATCGTCGTCCACACCGCCAAGGGGCCGGTGCCCGGGGTGATTGGCGTGAAGCCCGTGCACCTCATGGAAACCAAGGAGCGCGAGGCGGCGGTCAGCAAAATACAGGAGCTCTGGGTCGACATCGGAGCCGCCGACAAGGCCGAGGCCGAGGAGCTGGTGGAGCTGGGCGACGTCGCCACCATCGATCGCGCCCCGCTGGAAATGCCCAACCAACGCCTGACCGCCAGGGGCCTGGACGACCGCATCGGCGTTTACGTGGTGGCCGAGGCCTTCCGCCAGGCCGCCAGGGAAAAGCCGGCCGTCGCCATCCACATGGTGAGTTCGGTGCAGGAGGAGATCGGCCTCCGCGGCGCCCGCACCGCCGCCTTCGGCATCGATCCCCACATCGGCGTCGCCGTCGACGTCGGCTTCGCCACCGACTTTCCGAAATGCGATCCCAAGCTGGTGGGGGAGGCGACGCTGGGCGGCGGCCCGATCCTCCACCGCGGCCCCAATTTCAACCCCGCCGTCCACGAGCGCCTGTGCCGGACCGCCAAGGAGGCCAGGATCAAGGTGCAGCAGCAGCCGATCCAGCGCGCCTCCGGCACCGACGCCAACGCCATCCAGCTTAACCGCGCCGGCGCCGCCGCCGCCCTGATTTCCATCCCCTGCCGCTACATGCACTCGGCGGCGGAGATGATTTCCCTGAAGGACGCCGACAACGCCGCCAGGCTGCTGGCCAAGTTCCTCCTCCGGCTCAAGGGCGGCGAAAGGCTGATCCCATGACGGAAGAGGCGCCGGCCATAAGCGTCCGCGGCCTGACCCACTCCTACCAAAACAACTTCTGGGAGAAGAGGCGCCTGGCCCTGGACAACCTGGATCTGACGGTCGGGCGGGGCGAGATTTACGGCTTCCTCGGGGCCAACGGCGCCGGCAAGACCACCACCATCAAGATCCTGGCCGGCCTGCAGCGGCAGACCGGCGGGGCGGCCGAGATTTTCGGCGTCCCGGCGTCCGACATGGAATGCCGTCGGCGCATCGGCTTCATGCCGGAAAACCCCTATTTTTACGAATACCTCACCGCCCGCGAGTCGCTGGACTTCTACGGCGCCCTCTGCGACCTCCCCCGGAGCGCGCGCCGCCCCAGGAACGACGAGCTTTTGGAGTTTGTCGGGCTTTCGCGGGCCGCCGACATCCGGCTGAAGGAATTTTCCAAGGGCATGCGCCAGCGCCTCGGCATCGCCCAGGCCATAATCCACCGCCCCCCGCTGGTGATCCTCGACGAGCCGATGAGCGGCCTGGATCCCGTCGGGCGGCGCCAGGTGCGGCAGGCCATCCTGAATCTCCACGCCGGCGGCGCCACCATCTTCTTTTCCTCCCACATCCTCTCGGACATCGAAATGATCTGCCACCGCGCCGCCCTCATCGACAAGGGGAGGCTTATCGCCGGCGGCGCCCTGGCCGAATTGCTGGACACCCGGGAATTGGCGATCGAGGTGGGCGGAGCCGGCCTGGACGCGGAAAGCCTGGCCGGCCTTGAAGCGGCGGCCAAAAGCTGCATCCGGCGGGACGGCGAGACGCTGTTGTCCTTCGGCGGCTGGGAGGACGCCTACCGGGCGGTGGATCTGTTCCGGACGCGCGGGCGGCTCACCCTGCTGCGCACGGTCAAGGAATCCCTGGAGGACTACTTCATGCGCTCCACCGGGGAGCCTGTCGCCGAGGCCGGGCGGCTGGGGGAGGAATGATGGGAAAGGTATTCCAAATCGCCAAAAACACCTTCCGCGAGTCGATCCGCGACAAGGTTCTCTACGTCATCGCCTTTTTCGCGGCGGTCATGATGCTGGCGAGCCTGGCGCTCGGCTGGATTTCCATCGGCGACCAGCTCCAGGTGGTGCAGGACTTTTCGCTGGCCGTGATCAGCTTCTTCGGGGCGCTGATGGCGGTCTTCATCGGCGCCGGGCTGATCCACAAGGAAATCGACAAGCGCACCATCTACACCATCATATCGAAGCCGGTGAGCCGCTGGCAGTTCCTGCTGGGGAAATACCTGGGGCTGCTGGGCGTCCTGGGCCTGGCCCTGGCCGGGATGCTGGCGGCCTCGCTCCTCTTCGTCGCCTACGCCGCCTGGACGGCCAAAAACCCGCCGGCGGCCGACTGGACGGCGCGGGTCGAATGGGGCTGGTACTCGGCGGCCGCGGCCATGCTTTTTTTCGAGACCATGGTGGTGGTTTCGCTCGCCATGCTGTTCGGCGGCGTGACCAGCCCCATCCTCTCCGCCATCTTCACCTTCACCGCCTACCTGCTTGGGCAGGTGTCGGCCAGCGTCAATTACATGTTCACCTCCTTCATACCGTCCGAGGAGTCGGTGGCGGCGATCACCGGGGAGATGCTGACCGATTTCGCCTCCCGCGCCTACTTTTTCCTGAAGTACTTTTCCCTGCTGGTTTATTACGCGCTGCCGGACCTGGGGCATTTCCAGTTGCGCAACCAGGTGGTGCTGGGGCCGGCCCCGACCCCGGCGCAATTGCTGTACGGCGCGGTTTACGGCGTCGGCTATTCGGCGGCCGTGCTGATCCTGGCCATCGTCCTTTTCGACCGGAAGAGGTTCTGAGCATGGCGGACGGGGAAATGAACGCCGGCGCGCCCCCGGCGGCGGCTGGGCCCGAATCCGGGATTCGCGGCGTCCAGGCCAAATTGGATCTGCTGGACAGGATGTTCGCGGGGCGGCGGGACGACCCGCTCATGCGGGAGCTTTACCGGCTGGCGGTCAAATGCGCCCGGGAGAAGTGGATAAATGCCTGAGTACGGGCCGGAAATGTCCGCCGTCCTGGATGGCCTGCGGGACATGCCGTCGCTTCCCGTCGTGATGGCGAAGCTTGTCGGCATCATCGCCAGGCCGGAAACCTCGGCCAGCGACATCGCCGGCGTCCTGTCGCGCGATCCCGGCCTGGTGACCCGCATCCTCAAGCAGGTCAACTCGTCCTATTACGGTTTCCCCCGGCGGATCGCCACCATCACCTCGGCGGTGGTCATCCTCGGCTTCCGGCAAATCCTGAACATCGCCATGTCCTCCCTCGTCTTCAACAATTTCGTCGCCGGCGCCAGGGCGGGCCTCGACATAAACGGCTTGTGGCTGCATTCCCTCGGCGCCGCCTTTTTAAGCTCCGCCATCGCCAGGCGCGTCGCCCCCCGGAACGCCGAGGACGCCTTCATCTGCGGCCTGCTGCACGATCTCGGCAAATTCGTCATGTTCAGGAACGACGCCGACAACGCCGTCCGGGTCAACGAACTGGCCGTCCGCGACGGCATCCTTTCCCTAGAGGCCGAAAGGCGGCTCCTGCCCTACGACCACGCCGGCCTGGGAGCGGCGGCGCTGGAGCGCTGGAACCTGCCGCCCGCCATCGTCGACATCGTCCGCTTCCACCACGATCCGCTGGCGGCCCCGGCGGAGGCGGTTCTGCCGGCCTGCGTCGCCAATTTTGCCGACTTGGCGGCCCGGGCCCTCCTCATGGGCAAATGCGGCGATCAAGGCATCGGCGTCCTGACGGCGGAAGTCTGGGCGCGGATTGGCCTGGATTGGCCGGCCGTGGAGGAAATTTCCCGCCAGGTGGCGGAGGAGTACGTAAAGTCCGGCGCCTTCTTCGGCGCCTGAGAAAGGCAATTATGGCGACCCCCCGGGCCTTGGTGCTGCGAACCGCCGGGACCAACTGCGATCAGGAAACCCGGTACGCGCTGGAGCTGGCCGGCGCCGCCGTCCAGTTGGCGCACGTCAACCGGCTGATCGAATCCCCCGGCATCCTGGCCGAATCCCAATTGCTGGTCCTGCCCGGCGGCTTCACCTACGGCGACGACGTCGCGGCCGGCAAAATCCTGGCGATCGAATTGACCCACTCGTTCCGGGAGGCGCTGGACGACTTCATTTTTGCCGGCGGGGCGATCCTGGGGATTTGCAACGGCTTCCAAACCCTGGTGAAGACCGGCCTCCTGCCCGGCGCCAGCTTCGCCAGCGCGGCGGAGCGGACCCTGACCCTGGCCCACAACGTCTCCGGCCGCTTCGAGGCCCGCTGGGTGCGGCTGCGGGCGCCGGACAACGCCAACTGCGTTTTCGCCGCCCCGGGCGAGACGCTGGAGCTGCCGGTGGCCCACGGCGAGGGGCGGTTGGTGGCCCGCGATCCCAAGACGCTTAAAGATCTAGCCGGGAACGGACAGGTGGTCTACCGCTACGCCGGCCCGGGCGACAAGCCGCCGGCCTATCCGGACGACCCCAACGGCTCGGCCGACAACATCGCCGGAATTTGCGATCGGTCCGGCCGGATCTTCGGCCTCATGCCCCATCCCGAGCGCCATGTGGCGGGCTGGCAGCACCCCCGCTGGACGCGGGAGGGCCGGGCGGCCGCCGAGGGCGACGGCCTGCGCCTGTTCCGCCGGGCGGTGGATTTCTTCGGGAAGGATTGAGGGGGGCCGGGCCGGTGGATGACAAGGAGTCGTTGCTTCCCTTCGAGAAGCCGCTGGACGAGTTGCGGCGGCGCATCGACGAAATGGCCGCCAGCTCCGGCGGCGCGCCGGAATTGGAGGACCTGCTCGCCTCCATGCGGCGGCAATACGAGCGGGTCGAGCGCCAGATGTACGCCAACCTGAACCCCTGGCAGACCGTACTGGTGGCCCGGCATCCCGGCCGGCCGCAAACCCGCGACTACACCTCCCTGATTTTCGACTCCTTCGAGGAATTGCACGGGGATCGGATGTTTCGGGACGATCTCTCCTTGGTGTCCGGCCTCGGGGTGATTGCCGGCCGCCGGGTGGCGCTGCTCGGGCAGCACCGCGGCCGCGACCCCGGGGAGCGGCATTTGACCAACGCCGGCTGCGTGCATCCGGAAGGCTACCGCAAGGCCCTGCGCAAGATGCGCCTGGCCGAGAAGTTCGGCCTGCCGGTGGTGGCCTTGATCGACACCAAGGGGGCGTATCCGGGCGTCGGCTCCGAGGAGCGCGGTGTGGCGGTGGCCATAGCCGAGAACCTGCTGGCCATGAGCCGCCTGCGGACGCCGATCCTGTGCGTGGTGATTGGCGAGGGCAGCTCGGGCGGGGCGCTGGGGCTGGGCGTGGGCGACCGTACGCTTATGCTGGAGTACGCCTATTATTCGGTGATCAGTCCCGAGGGCTATGCCGCCATCGTCTGGCGGGACGGCAAGAAAAGCGAGGCGGCGGCGGCCGAGCTTTGCCTCACCAGCCGGAGGCTGCTGGAGCACGGGCTGATTGACGAAATGGTGCCCGAGCCTCTAGGCGGCGCCCACCGCGACCTCCGGCGGATGGGGGAAATCCTCCGGGAGGCCGTCATCCGCAATCTGGACGCGGTTTCCGCCATCCCGCTGGATCGGCTCCTGGCCCTCCGCTATGGAAAAATCCGCCGCCTGGGCCGCTTCCTCGAAGCCGCGCGCCCGGCGGATGCCGTCCCGCCGCCCGCCTCTCCCGCTCCGGCCGGCCGCCCGGCGGGGACGGAGGAGAACGACGCCGGCCGGCCGGCGTGAGCGGCCCGGCAAGCTGTGGGCCGGCGGAAACCTGGGCGGACGAGGGGATTGCCGGCGCGATCCCCCCGCCTTGGACTGGAATCCCGCCTAACGGCGGCGCATCATGCCGGCGTTGGAAAATGCCATGGACACGCGGTACGGCGGCGCCTATTGGCCAGCGCGAAAATGCCGCGCCCTGAACCGCGAAAATAGCTTTCATTTCGATCTGGATGGCCCTGGCAGCGCCTTGGCGGCGGGTGCGCGTTGCGGAACCGAAACATGCCGGAGCGAACCATTCTCGTCCGGCGCCTGTTGCGGGGGGGTGGGCTTGACGGCGCCGTCGCTCCCGCCGCTCACCAGCGCCGCCAACTCCATCACCATTTGATCCAGGAACGAGGCCTGAACGGCCAGTTTTTCCGTCGCCGCCGCCGCCCCCTCCGAGCTGGCCGCGTTTTGTTGCATCACCTTGTCCATCCGCGCCACCGCCGCGTTGACTTGCTCGACCCCCTGCGACTGTTCGTTGGTGGCTTCGGATATCTCCCGCACCGCCCGGGTTATGGTGGTGGCGGATTCCTGGATATCGGAGAAGCTCTTGCCGAGGTATCCGGTCACCTCCGACCCCTTGCGCATCCGATCGACCGTGCCCTGAATCAGCAGGGTGGTGTCCCGGGCCGCCTGGGCCGCCCGCTGGGCGAGGTTGCGCACTTCGTCGGCGACCACCGCGAAGCCCTTTCCGGCCTCGCCGGCGCGCGCCGCTTCCACCGCGGCGTTGAGGGCGAGAAGGTTGGTCTGGAAGGCGATTTCCTCAATGGTTTTTATGATGTGGCCGATCTGGTTCGCCGATTCGCTGATGCCGGCCATGTATTCGGTCGTCTCGGACATATAGCCGGAACCCTTGGTGAACAGCGTGCCGGTGTATTGCATGGTTTCGTTGGCCTTGGTCGCGTTGTCCGCGTTCTGCTGGGTCATGGAGGAGGTTTGCTCCAGCGCCGCCGAGGTTTCCTCGAGGGAGGCGGCCTGTTCGCTCACGCCCTCGGCCAGCAATTGCGAGGTTTGCAT
>JAISYD010000148.1 GCA_031270145.1 Planctomycetota bacterium | reverse complement strand
CTTCTCGGCGACGATCCCATTCGTGGCAGATGTATTGAACTGTTATGCGAACCGAACGCCATCGCGGTGTACCGCGGGGCCAGCGACGGCGGACGCGGCGAACAAGACCGCAAAGTGTTGCTTGAAGCCTTACTTCCCGCTCTATTGGCGAACGAGCGCGAGACCGACAGGGTTATAGATCTGACCATTCGATTGGCGGATGCTTACGAGGAAGTCGCCGGCCATTTTGAGACGGCCTTCAATTGTCTGCTGTGGGGATTGACGCGGCGGGGTGGCCTGGCAAAGCCTTTGGAGATCGAGGCCGACAAGCAGTTGCTCCCAGTCCTTCGCGCATTGTGCCGACAGTTGCCCGGAGCCGCACGGCGATTGCGCGATCTCATAGAAAAAATCCCCGCTGCGCCACAGATTGCCGACCGAAATCCCCCCGAGCCTCTGGATGTCATCGTAGCGCAAGCAACGACCGGTGGGGAAAGCCCGGCCCGCCTGATCGAGGTTATCATGGCCCGGCATCGGGATGTTCAGACATCGAAGGGGAAAGGCATGTGGATTGAGCCCGGCGAACGGTGGACGCTCATGCCTGGGTTCGGTCTGGCGAGCGAAGTACCTCCGCGGTCGCAATCGCGGTCGCAATTAAACTATCCGCATGCCTTCCGCATGCCTAATGCTTACAGTTTTCTTGCCGATCTTGGCCTATCAGGCGTCGAGGTTCCAGATGGGGAAGCGTAAAACGGTCGAGGAACCACCTCTGGCGGATTATTGGAAGCCTCCGGCCGATAACGGTCCGAAAGGCGGAGCGGGTGAACCTGTCTTTTGCGTGGCGACCACGTTTGAGTTTGATGCCAGCTTTTTCGAGGCTGAACTCCTTCCCCGCTTCCTCGGGCTGCGCTTCGATCACACCGAGAACGAACGGACTTTTATCATCGAACGGGAAGAATCACTCGCAACCACCCGGGTGGGCGTTCTCGTGGACGCGTCCAAGTTCGATCCGCGCCAGACAACGCTTCAGTGGGATCAATTGCCGATTCAAGTGCCGGGGGGCGTTCAGCATGCGAAAGTGACGGTTTTGGTATGGGATCGACTCATTCGTATCATCGTGGGATCGGCGAATCTGACGCGTCAGGGCTACCGCCGAAATCGGGAGTTGTTTGCGGCACTGGATTTCTTCGACGCCTCCATTTCGGCTCCGTTGAACGTCCTGCGCGATGCACTTGCCTTCATCGATACTCTTTGCGCCTGGTCGCGGACCCTGCCCGCCGCAACTCGACGTATCCGCGAGGTGACCGGGCGGATATGGACGCGAGTACAGCGTTGGTCGAACGCTCCGCAGGATTTCAGCCCGAGGGAGAGACCCCGGGTCGGCCTCGTTGTCGGCCACCCCAATCCTGCGTCGGGTTCCGCGCAATCCGTGTTGAAGCAGTTGATGCGAATGTGGTTACCGCGCCGAGTCGTTCGGTTTACTGTCATGACCCCCTTTGTGGGACAGCGGACCAATGGTGAGGATACCGTGCTGCGCGGCATGCGGGAACTGCCCATGGCGCGAGATGCCGAGGGGTGGTTGATCGTCCCGGAGGCGCCTGCGCCTGAGGGCGCGAAACGTCGTATCGTTCCTCTACCCCAACACTTCGGTCGGTGCTGGAAGAAACGATTCGGCAAGAATGCCCGCGTGATCCCCGTGCCAACGTACGTTGACGAAGTAGATGAAAGGCCGCGCGACTTGCATGCCAAGGCGATTCTCATCGAGGGCGATTCCCATGACCTGTTGATGGCCGGGTCGAGCAATTTCACGCCCCGCGGAATGGGGATTGGCGTGTTCAACTGCGAAGCCAATCTTGTCTTTGAGGACAAGGCGGACGAGAAACGAGAGGGTCGGACGTTCGATGATCGGCTGGGGATTCCGGTCTCATGGGATGACCCGGCCGGCGTGGACGATATTGTTTGGCAGGACCCCGAACAGGACCCCGAAGATGTTCCATCGGCCAGGCCGCGTCTACCCGAGTTCTTCGTATGCGCAAGTTACTCGCAGACAACAGGCGAAGTCCGCGTTGGCATCGACCGCATCCAGCCGGAACCGGCGGATTGGAGCATCTGTCTCGCTGGGCATTCTACCGCGCAGTCGGTCTCGCTGTTTTCGCGGGCGTCATGCGTGCCCGGCGAAACCACGCTGATATTTACGTTGGACGAGAGATCGCGCGGAGTTCATCTTGCCGCCTTGCGAGTGAGTTGGGCGGACAAGGACGCCGAGCGCCAGGAAGGGTTCCTGGCAGTGGCCGTCGAAGACAGGGACACCGACCTGCTTCCTCCCGAGGAGTTCCGGTGCCTTTCCGTGGACGGCATCATCGAGTGTCTGCTGAGCGGCCGAACCCCCGCCGAGTGGATTGAGAAGCGCTATGCCTGGCGCAAACGAAACACCAGCGCCGATGCGGCCATCGAATCGCTGCGTGCCGTGGACACATCCAACTATGTCTTGTATAGAGTCCGGCGGTTTGGGCGAGCCCTTGCCGCCATGGCTGACCGCATTGCCCGGACTTCGCCAACGCCGGATGCGATTCGTTACAGACTCCTGCGTGATCCGCTCGGCCCGGTTCATCTGGCCGAGATCTTGTTCGGCGGCGGGGACGGTCATGAGGGTGGACACCCTTCCGGGGCCGAAACCGCCTATCAGCTCTATGTCCTGGCCGAGATGCTTCTGTCGGTTGGTCATGTCGGCAAACAGGTGCGCCGCTCCTGTGGGCGAGATGGCAAGTGGGCCATGCCGTTGTTCCATGAAGCCCGTGAAAGGATCGGGGCGGTAATTCGGCGGATTCGCGGGCGGTCCGGCCCATTACCCGGGGATTTATCCCGCTATCTCGAGGCGTCCCTTTCGGAAAACGGGAGACTCCTGAACCTGGCGGAGGAGAAATAGTCAATGCCGGTCGAGTGGCCCATGGCGGGCGATATAATCGAACTGGAAGGTGTGGGCAAGGCCCGGATCAATCCCGCCGACGCTCAGCGTCAAGCCGAGACGGCCAGAGTGATTCTGGAACGGCTCGGCGGGCAACCCGGCGTGTTGCTGGCCGACGAGGTAGGCATGGGTAAGACTTATGTGGCTATGGCGGTCGTTGCCTCGGTCATCGCATCAACCCGGCGGATACACTGCCCCGTCGTAGTCATGGTACCCGCGGGGTTGCGTCAGAAATGGCAACGGGACTGGGAACAATTCAAGGCGCACTGCGTGCGGAATCATGCCCTGGATTGGGTGCGCGACGAGTACGCCCACACGCCGACGGAGTTTTTCAAGCTCCTGGATGACCGCGCGGATCGGCGTACCCACCTTGCGTTCATTACGACGGGCTGTTTTTCGCGAGGGCTCAACGACCCTTGGATAAAGTTGGCGATGATCCGTCTTGCCCGTGGAATGACGAAACTCGGCGATACGCAGAAGCGCCGACTCTATCGCTGGGCGGCCGACCTGGTCCGTCAATTTTCAAACTCCAGGCTCACGGAAGATGTCATTCGTCGATTGATGCATTCCGGCGTTCTCGATTGGAAGCGCATCCTCGTGGCAGAGAAAATTCTTGCCGGGGAGAACGATGATCCGATTCCCGACCGATTGGCGGGAGACGCCCATCGGATAGACTGGACGGTTTTGTGCGGCATCTTGCGTGAACTCCCTGGATGGCGGCCAAAATACGTCAAACCGTCCCTCCGCACTCAAGTGCGGCAGAGATTCAACGACGCCTGCCATAATGCTTATAGGCAATGGCTCGACCTCGTCCGCTGGAGATCCCCCCTTTTGATACTTGACGAGGCTCATCACGCCAAGAACGATTCAACGCGCCTGGCACAACTCTTCCGCCAGGGAAGCGAGGATGACGTTGCATTGCTAAAGGATAAGTTCGACCGAATGGTGTTCCTCACCGCGACTCCTTTCCAACTGGGGCATCAGGAACTCATCCGTGTTCTGCGGAGTTTTGTCGCCGTGCGATGGTCGTCAAAGGACGCGCCGGCCGGAAGCCGCGAAGAATTCATGACGGCAATGATCAAACTGGAGCGGGCGCTCGACCGGAACCGTCTGGCGGGAAGACGATTTGACCGGCATTGGGGAAAGCTACGGGCCAACATGCTCGGCGGTACCGAGCGGGAGGGAAATGAAGAGAATCGAGTCCTCCACTGGTGGAGACGTGTCGAGGCGGTACAAACAGACGCCTGGGAACAGCGGATGGTTCGGACCTACCAGGATTGTACCGCGACAAAAAAGCATGCCGAGCAATTGCTGAGACCATGGCTGATCCGGCACAATCGCTTGCCGCTCCTGCCAGGCACGGCCATTATTCCCCGGCGCAATGTGCTGGTTGGCAAGGCCATCGGAAATTCCGACGCCGATGACCCGCGCCAGGTGGTTGAAGGTCTCCCCATTCACGGGCGGGCATTGCTTCCTTTCCTCATCACAGCGAGGGCTCAGGGCCAACTCGCGCAATCCTCCGGCACGAGGGCG
>JAISYD010000109.1 GCA_031270145.1 Planctomycetota bacterium | reverse complement strand
CTTCTCGTCAACATGATGCTCAAGAAGCTGGCGGCGAAGATCGACTACCAGGACGGCCGGGCGGTCATGGCCCACAAGCGCCGGCTGCTGATGATGCTGGACGAGTTCCCGTCCTTCGGGAAATTGCAGCCCATCGCCGACGGCCTCGCCTTCATCGCCGGCTACGGCATCAAGGTCTACCTCATTTCCCAGGACACGGTGCAGTTCGACGCCATTTACACGGACAAGAATTCAATCATCTCCAACTGCCACATCCAGGTCATGTTTCCCCCGAACCGGCTGGAGACGGCCAAATACATCTCGCAGATGCTTGGCGAGACCACCGTGGTCGAGCGCCAGTATTCGGTGTCGGGCAAGCGTATCGCCATGCTGCACGGCCAGGTCACCGAATCCATCAAGACCGACAAACGCTCCCTCCTCACCCCCGACGAGGTCATGGCCCTGCCCGGGCCGCGCAAGAACGCACAGGGCGACATCGAGGAACCGGGTGAGATGATCGTCCGGGTGGCTGGCGGGGCGCCGATTCGCGGCCGCCAGCCGCTGTATTTCCTCGATCCCGTCTTTCTCGCCAGGGCAAAGGTGCCGCCGCCGGCCGAGACGGATCGGTTGGGCATGGAGTTTTCCGGGCAGGCGAAAACCAGGGTTGCTCTATAGGGGCGCGGCTATGGGAAAGATCCCCGACAAAAAGCAACTATTCGTCTCGATGCGCCGGCGGCGCGTTCCTTCGGCCCCGGGCGCAGGCGGGGGCAAAAGAGGCGAACGCTTCCCCGTTCCCGCGGCCCCGCGCGGCCGCTACGCCCGGATGACCCGGATTATGGCGGGCGCCTGCCTGTCGATTTTCGCCGTCGTTTATGCCGCCTATCTGTGCGGAGCGCGGATAAACCGCACCCACAGCCTTCCCAAGGGGCTGTATTGGGTGGTGGACAAACCGCCGGAACGCGGCGACATCGTGGCCTTCTGGCCGCAGGACACCGAGGCGATCCGCGAAGCGGTGCGGCGCGGGTATCTCATTCCCGGCGCCTACAACGACGGCGGCCGCGGCGGCTACGGCCTGATTCTCAAAAAGCTGCTGGCGGTTCCGGGCGACGCGGTTTCCCTCACCGACGCCGGCGTCGTCGTCAACGGCTCGCTCATCCCCAATACCAAACCCCTCGACCGGGACAACCTCGGCGATCCCCTGCCGGTCGTCCGCTTCGAGAACCGCCGGCTGGGGGATAACGAGGCGCTGTTCCTGTCCGACCATTTGCCGCGTTCCTTCGACGCGCGCTATTTCGGCGTCCAGGACTTGCGCCAGATCGTTGAGGTGGTCGTGCCGGTATGGACGACGTTTACGGGAAATCGGGCCAACCGCCGCCCGACTTCCCGTAAAGACGCAACCGACTTCGTTCCAACGGGTTGTTTTCCGTCATCCCACTCCAACTCGGCGACATTGCAAAAAAGCGGCGCTGAAACGAACGCTTTGAAACCTTGAAGGAAATCAAACGGCGGTTCGATTGATTTCCTTCAAAAGCCTTCTAAGGAGGACCAATGCTCTATATCGCGGAAAAACTTGAGTTGGCCAGGGCCATCGTGGAAGCCCTGGGAGGAGGCGACAAAAAGAAGGGTTATTACGAGTGCGGCACGAACAGGGTGGCTTGGTGCTACGGCCATATGCTCGAATTGTACGAGCCGGAGGATTATGACCCTGCTTACGGCCGATGGCGGTTGGACCAGTTGCCGATGTTTTTCATCCCCTGGAAGAAGAAACCGGTCGCCAAATCTGAAGACCAGTTGCAAGTCATTCTCAAGCTGGTGAAGGAGGCCGCGGTCGTCGTCAACGCCGGCGACCCCGATCCGGAGGGGCAGCTCCTGGTGGACGAGATATTGCAATACGCCGGCTACAAGGGACAGGTCAAGCGCGTCCTCATCAACGACAACACCCCGGCCCTGGTCAGGAAGGCGTTCGCCAATCTTCGGGACAACGCCGACTTCGCCGGCCTCTCCGCCGCCGCCGAGGCGCGGCAAGTCGCGGATCAAGGCTATGGGTTCAATATGACCCGGCTCTATACCCTGGCGGCGAAACGGCAGGGATACGGCGGCGTTTTGAGCGTCGGCCGGGTGCAGACGCCGATCCTCGGCCTGGTCGTCCGCCGCGACCGGGAACACGCCAACCACCAAAAAAGCGCTTTCTTCGTCATTCAGGGAAAGTTTCAGGTCGACGGGAAAGAGTTCATCGCCGCGTACCGGAATAAGGAAAACGATCCCCGGGACGACAAGGGCCGCTTGACCGACCGGGACCATGCCCAGGCCATCGCCGACGCCGTCGCCGGCAGGCCGGCGCGGATCGTGTCGGTGGACTCCGGGAAAGGAGAGACGCCGCCGCCCTTGCCGTATAATCTCCTGGCGCTGCAAACCGACGCGTCCCGCCTGCACGGACTCGCTCCCGACAAGGTGAAGGACATCACCCAGACGCTCCGGGAAAAACATCGGCTCATCACCTACAACCGGAGCGATTCGCGGTATCTTTCCGAAGAACAGCACGCCGACGCCCCGGCGGTGATCGCGGCCATCGCCGCCAACGTCCCGGAGTTCGCCGGTCATGTCGCGCGGACCGATCCGGCGATCAGGAGCCGGGCTTTCGATTCGTCCAAAGTGACCGCCCACCACGCCATCGTCCCCACCCGGGAGCACGCGGACTTCACCAAGCTGTCGATCGACGAGAAACGCGTCTACACACTGATCGCCCGCGCCTACCTGGTCCAGTTCATGCCGCCGCGGACATGGGAGCGCACCGTCGCCGTCCTTGAGGTCGAAGGGCATACCTTCGTCAGAATCTCCCGCATCGTCCTGGAAAATGGCTGGAAGGATTTTTACTCCGGCGACCCAAGGCCGGAGGAGGAACAGGACGACGAGACGGATTCGACCAGTATTCCGCTCACGGCCGGCCAGGATGCGATTTGCCTCTCGGGCGACTGTGTCCGCAAGGAGACGACGCCGAAGCCGCTCTACACCATGGCGAGCCTGTTGGAGGACTTGACGCGGGTGGCGCAGTACGACAGTGACGACACGCTCCGGAAGATCCTCAACGACAAGGACAATGACAAGGCGGGCGAGCATGGCGGCATCGGCACCCCGGCCACCCGCGACGTGATCATCAGGACGCTGTTTGATCGCGGCTTCATCGAGACGGTCAAGAAGGGAAAGGCGCAAAACGTCGTCAGCACCGCCGCTGGCCGCGAGTTTTACGATATTCTCCCGGATAGCGCAAAATTCCCCGACATGACGGCGGTCTGGCATCAGGAACAGCTTGAAATCGAGCGGGGCGAGAAAAGCGTCGACGCCTTTCTGGATGGCCTGATCGCCTTCATCGGCGGCGAATGCGCCAGGGTGGTCAAGGACGGCCTTGGCTTGAAGATCGCTTTCGAAAAACATCCCTGTCCCGTCTGCGGCAACGCCATGCTCCGGCGCAAGGGCGGCAAGGGTTTCTTCTGGAGTTGTTCCGCCTATCCGGATTGCAAAACCACCCTCCCCGACGTTGACGGCAAACCCGGCGCCAGGACCGACCCCAGGGAGCGCCCCATCACCTCCGAGGTGCATAAATGCGCCGCCTGCGGCAAGGGGCTGGTCAGGAGAAAAGGGAAAGACGGCCATTTCTGGGGCTGTTCCGGGTATCCGGAATGCAAACGCACCTATCGGGACATCGACGGCAAACCCAACTACGCGGTCCGTGCCGGTCCGTGCCGGACAGGCATTCCCTGCCAGCGTCCAGGGCGGCCCACAGGCGCTGCTGGCGCATCATGACGGAGAGGCTTGACATCTTTTAAGGAGAAAAAATGACGGTCAACAACGACACGATGGTCACGGTGGACATTCCCGCCGACAAGCTGCTGGACGCCGATTCCTGCGGCTTCCAGGCCGAATGCACCCCGGAGGAAGCCGAGGCGATGGGCGCGTTTTCCGAGGACGCCCTGGATGTGGACGACGCCCTGGACGGCGCCGCCGATCTCGCCGCTTTGGACGCGGACGTATCCGGGTAATTCGTCGAGGTTTTGCGAAATGACGCTTAAACCGCCAATCGCCATTTTGAAAACCGCAAAACCGCCGGTACCGCAAGAGTTGTGATTTTTACTTCGGGAATTCATTCATTTCCCCAGAAACCAACATGGCATTCGGCGGTTCGAATGCCATGTTCAGGAGGAACCCCATGCCAGTACAAACCAGAAAGCCGTTCCACCGCCAGGTGGTGGACAAACTTATCGAACAGATCGAGGCCGGAACCGCGCCCTGGCAAAAGCCCTGGGTCCCCGGCAGGTCCATCATGCCGGTCAACCCCACCACCGGCAAACAGTACCGGGGCGTGAACGTCCTCATGCTCATGCTGCAAAACCACGACGACAATCGCTGGCTGACCTACAACCAGGCGCGAAAAGCCGGCTATCAGGTCAGGAAAGGCGAACACGGGACGCCGGTGCAGTATTGGGTGTTTTCGGAGCGGATCCCCAAGCTCGATCCCGTCACCGGCCAGCCCGAACTCGACGCCAAGGGCAATCCGGTCAAGGTCGAGGTGGACCTGGAGAAGCCGAAGGTCATCATCTCCCGTGTCTTCAACGCATCGCAGATCGACGGCATCCCGCCGCAGGAGCGGGAGAAGGGCTTCGCCTGGGATCCGCACCAGCGCGCCGAGGATATGTTGCAAAACAGCGGCGTCCCCATCATCCACGACCAGCGCGACCGCGCCTTCTATTCGCCGCGAAGGGACGAGATACATCTTCCGCCGAGGGATCGTTTCCCCGACGCGGAGAGGTTTTACGATGCCGCCCTGCACGAATACGCCCACGCCACCGGCCACCAGTCCCGCCTCAACCGGGAAACGCTCACCAAGAACGGCCAGGTGGAATACGCCCGCGAGGAACTGGTGGCGCAGATCGCCTCC
>JAISYD010000076.1 GCA_031270145.1 Planctomycetota bacterium | reverse complement strand
CGAGCCAAGGGCGCGGTATCTGCCGGCCATGCCGGAAGAGGAGCGCCGGCGCCGTTGCCGGGGATGGCGGGACGCGGTGGCCAAGGTTCTGACGGGTAAAAAAAGCCCCTGATTCCCCTGGCCGGGGGGGATTCCAAACCCGCCCGGGATCTCGTTCTCCGCCGGTTTCGGCGGTTTATGCGGGTTACTTTTCGAAAGGAGCTGCAAATGAGAAGAGCACTGTCGCTGGCGCTGTTGGCCGTCGCCGCCCTGCTGCCGGGTCTGGCCCCGGCGGGCGAGAAGTTGGTGGTCGTCATCACCCCCTCCCATTCCAATCCCTTTTTCAAGACCGAGGCGGACGTGGCCTCGGCTCGGGCGGCCGAGCTTGGCTACGCCGTACAGTCCTACTCCCACGACGATGACGCCAGCCGCCAGTCCAACTACATCGACACCGCCATCGCCAACAAGGCGTCCGCCATCGTCCTTGACAACGCCGGGGCCGACGTCACCATCGCCGCCGTCCAGAAGGCCAAGGATGCCGGGATTCCCACCTTCCTGATAGATCGCGAGATCAACGCCACCGGCATCGCCGCCGCCCAAATCGTCGCCAACAATTACCAGGGGGTGCAACTGGTCGCCGAACTGTTCGTCGAACTCATGGAGGAGGAGGGCGAATACGTCGAATTCACCGGCCGGGAATCCGACACCAACGCCGGCGTCCGTTCCCGCAGCTACCACGACGTCATCGACCAGTATCCCGACCTGAAGATGGTCGCCCGCCAGAGCGCCAATTGGAGCCAGCCCGAAGCGTTCAGCAAGATGGAATCCATTCTCCAGGCCAATCCGGGCATCAAGGGCGTCGTATGCGGCAACGACACCATGGCCATGGGCGCCATGGCCGCCCTCAAGGCCGCGGGAAAGGGCGGCGTCATCGTGGTGGGCTTCGACGGCTCGAACGACGTCCGCGACTCCATCCTGGCCGGCGACATCAAGGCCACCGGCCTGCAGCCGGCGGCCCGCATAGCCGCCATGGCGGTGGAACAGGCGGATCAGTTCATCAAAACCGGCTCCACCGGCCAAGCCGAAAAGCAACTGGTCGACTGCATCCTCATCGACAAGTCCAACGCCGGCAAGCTTGACAATTTCGCCATGAAACCCTGAGCGCGGGGGCGTTCCGGCGGCCGGTTTCCCCGGCCGCCGGCCTTTTTCCCGGCGCCGTTTCCGGCGGGGAGGGCAGAATATGCGCCTATTCATCGTCCTGGCGGGGCTTCTGGCGTTTCTCGGCCTTTCCGCCACCATCGTCAAAAACGAACCCGCCGCCGCCCGGGCGGGCACCAATGAAATACAAGTCTTCTTTTCCGCCGACCAGTTCGACGCCGAGGGGTATGTCGAAAGCATTTGGGAAAACCGCGTTCTCCCCCACGTCAAGGACAGGGCGGTCGACATCCTCGAGTTAGGCGAGGCGATTCAAAAGGATGGCCGGGCGGCCGGGGAGAAATACGGGTATCGGGCCGTCGCCGAGCACAATCCCTATAATTACGCGGTCAAGGGCAGGATAAAAGTCCTCGCCGCCAACGTGAAGTCGAGGAACGGCCGGATCGAGGCCGACGCGTACCCCTATGACGGCGCGGCCGACGTCATCGTCCAGATCGGCCCGATTTTCAAGGGCACATCCCTTCGCGACTTGCTGGACTTCGTCTCCTTCGACGATTTCAAGAACCAGGTTGAATTCGCCAAACTGGCGAACCAGCTCAACCTCCGCGTCCGCGACAGCGTCACCGTCCCCCTCGGCCTAGCGGTCGACGGCGGGGTGGGACGCGAGTTTCACCTAGTCGGCGCCGTCACCGAGGATCCGAGGGAAACCCGCTTCACCGCGATCCCGGTCGTCCTCGATCCGATCTCGGAGTGAATATAAATGGAAGAATTGGTCCTGGAAGCCAGGGGTATCAGCAAAAGATATCCTGGAACCACCGCCCTGAACGGGGTGGATTTCGAAGTCTTCAAGGGCGCGGTCAACGTCCTGGTGGGGGAAAACGGCGCCGGCAAGTCAACCCTGATGAAAATCCTCGCCGGGGTGGAGGAGGCCACCGCTGGGCTTATCCTGCGCCGGGGGAAGCCGATTCGCTACTCCTCGCCCTTCGAGGCGCGCAACCACGGGGTCGGGATCGTGTTCCAGGAGTTGAACCTGGTCCCCAACCTGTCCATCGCGGAAAACATGTTCATGGCCAGGGAAATCATGCGAAACAGGTTCGCGATCGATCACCGGCGGCAGGAACGCGAAGCCGCCGAATCGCTCCGCCGGCTGCAACTCGACCTTCCGCCCTCAACCCCGGTGTCCAGCCTGGGCATCGGGCAGCAGCAAATCGTCGAACTGGCGAAAGCGCTCCACGGCGACGTGGACATCCTGATCATGGACGAGCCCACCTCGGCGCTGAGCGAGCAGGAAGTCAAGGTGCTTTTCGAGATAATCGTGGATTTGAAGGCCCGGGGCACCGCCATCATCTACATTTCGCACCGGTTCGAGGAAATCCTGGAAATAGGCGACTACATAACCGTCCTGCGCGACGGCAGGCTAATCGCAAAGGCCAGGATCAGGGACATCGACATCCACTGGATAGTGAGGGAAATGACGGGCGAGGAGGAAAAGCCCCCCGTACCGAGGGAAAAACGCCGGGGCGGGGTTCTTCTCGAGGTCAACCATCTGCGCCTCCCCAATTTTTCCGGCGGATACAAGGTCAACGACGTTTCCTTCAAGCTCCGCCAGGGGGAGATACTGGGCATTTACGGGCTGATGGGCGCGGGAAGGACGGAACTCCTGGAATGCCTTATCGGCGCCCAGCCCGACGCGACCGGGGATATCGTCCTGGGGGAACGGAAGATCGCCAGTTCGCGGGTCGACCAGCGCATCGCCGACGGCTTCTCGCTAATTCCCGAGGACAGGAAGCAACAGGGGATCGTCCAAACGTTCTCCATCGCCGAAAACATGACCTTGGCGAGCCTGTCGCGCTACACCGGTCGCTTTTCCATTTCCAGCGCCAGGGAAGGTAAGGCGGTCGACGACATGATCAGGGAACTGGCGATCAAAATCGGCTCGAAAACCCACTCGATCTTCTCCCTTTCCGGGGGAAACCAGCAGAAGGTCGTCGTCGGCAAAAACCTCCTCACCAACCCCAAGGTCCTGCTCATGGACGAGCCCACCCGCGGCATCGACGTGGGGGCGAAAAAGGACATGTTCGACATCATTCGCAAACTGACCGACGAGGGGTTGGGCATTATCATGGTTTCCTCGGAACTCAAGGAAATGCTTACCATACCGGATCGCGTCCTGGTCCTGAACAAGGGGCGCCTGACCGGGGAATTCGACCGGGGCGAATTAAGCCAGGCCAAATTGCTCCTGGCTTCCGGCTCGAAATAGCTCCGCCCCGGCAAATCCCGGCCGCGGCGAGGCACCGCATAGCGAAAGGCAGCGAAAACCATGGGCACGAACACGCGCGAACCCGGAAAAGGCGGAGATTCCCTCGCCAGTCTCCTGATTCAACTCCGGACCTTCGGGGTGCTGATTCTTCTCTGCGTCTTCTTCGGTCTCATGGCGCCCAATTTTCTCACCTACGGCAACATTCCGATCCTGGCCAAGCATATAGCCGTAAACGCCATTTTGGCCATGGGACTGGTATTCGTACTGCTTACCGGGGGAATCGACCTGTCCATCGGCTCGATCGTGGGCCTGGCGGGTATGGTCGCGGGCGGCCTGATATACGAGGGGATGCCTCTGAATTTTCTCGGCGCCACCGTCTACTTCAACGTGCCGGCCATAATGGCCATCACCCTCCTGATCGGCATGGCCATAGGCTTCGCCAACGGCTGGTTCATCACCAAATTCAACGTCGCCCCCTTCATCGTCACTCTGGGCATGATGTACATCGCCCGCGGCTTCGCCCTCCTCCGCTCCAACGGAGCCACCTTCCCCAATCTACAGGGAACGGCCGGACACAACACCACCGGTTTCCCCGTCCTGGGCGCCGCGCGGCTGTTGGACATTCCCCTGAGCGTCTGGATAACGGCGGCGCTGGCCTTTTTTTTCATCTATCTCGCCCGAAAAACGCCGTTCGGCCGCCACGTCTACGCGGTGGGCGGAAATGAAACCGCGGCCAAGCTTTCCGGCGTCAACGTCGACGGGGTGAAAATCCGGGTCTACATGATTTCCGGCCTGACCGCCGCCCTGGTGGGGCTGATCGTCACCTCAGAACTGGTGGCGGCCCACCCCGCCACCGGCACCTCCTACGAAATGAACGCCATCGCCGCGGCGGTCTTGGGAGGCACCTCGCTGGCCGGAGGACGGGGCACCATCGGGGGCACCCTGGTCGGCGCCTGCATCATCGGCGTACTCAACGACGGCATGGTGATGATGGGGGTGTCGGAATTCTGGCAGACGGTGATCAAGGGGGTCGTCATCATCGCGGCCGTCATCCTCGACCAGGTACAGGCGGAGATTCAGCGCCGATCGGCCATGGCGAAAATATAGAATTCCACGCCCGCGGCCGGAAGCGGGCGGACAACTTGCCGGAACCCCGGCCGGCGATCGCCATCCGGCGGACGGGGGCGAAGATCGGGCGGGCGGCGTGCGAAGCGTTGTACGCGGTCCAGGAAGAGGAGAGCGACGGTGAACATGCCGCGAAAAAAGACGATGTTCGGGATCATAATCGGGGTAAGGGGGTTTTTCAATCCCGGGCTGGCCGTGGACGACAGGGCGGATTTGTACAGACTGTTGGACGATCTCGGCATCGGCCGGGTAACGCTGGAGCCGGAAGCCACCCCCAGCGGCGCCATCGAGACCATGGCCGACGCCGAAAAGTTGGCCGCGCTTTTCCGGTCGCGCCAGGACGACCTCGACGGCGTCGCCGTCCTCCTCCCCAACTTCGGCGACGAACAGGCGGTGGCCGAAACCCTGAAGATGGCGAAGCTGGGCGTTCCCGTCCTTGTCCAGGCCTCCAACGACGAAATCGGCAAGGTAGATCTGGCCAGCCGCCGCGACGCCTTCTGCGGCAAGCTTTCCGTGTGCAACAACCTGAGGCAATACGGGATACCCTTCACCGACACCTCGAGCCACACCTGCGATGTCGGTGGTCCCGGATTCAGGCGGGACGTCGAGGATTTCGCCGCCCTGTGCCGCGTCGTCCGCGGACTCCGCTCGGCGAGAATCGGGCTGCTGGGCGTTCGTCCGGCCGCGTTCCAGACCGTCCGCTGCAGCGAAAAACTGCTCCAGGCGAGCGGGATAAAGGTGATTCCCGTCGACCTGTCCGTCATCATCGCCGCCGCCCGGAAGGTGGGGACGGACGAACCGGACTACCGCCGCAAGCTGGAGGAGATCCTCGCCTACGCCGAGATGAGCCCCCGGCCGGAGACCATCGAGAAAATCGTCAAATACACGGTCGCGGTCGAACGGTTCGTCCGGGACAACGATCTCGACGCCACCGCCGTCCAATGCTGGGACTCCCTGGAAGCCAACTACGGATGCGGCTCCTGCCTGACCCAAAGCCTGATGTCAAACCGGTTGAAGCCGTCGGCCTGCGAAGGCGACATCGCCGGCGCGGCGTCGATGCTGGCCCTGGCCCTGGCCGCCGGCCGGCCGGCCGCGCTCCTGGACTGGAACAACAACTACGGCTCCGAACCCGACACCCTTGTCGCCACCCATTGCTCCAACTATCCGGCCGATTTCATGGGGACAAGGCCGGAAGTCGGAACAATGGGGGTTCTGTCCACCACCATCGGCGCCGAGGTGTGTTTCGGGGCGGTGAAGGGCCGGGTTCTTCCCGGGGAAATGACCTTCTTCCGCCTATCCACCGAGGACACGGGCGGCTACATCAAGGCTTATGTCGGCGAAGGCGAATTCCTCGACCGTCCCTTCGGGATGGACGGCGGCATCGCGGTATGCCGGATCAAAAAGATGCGGAAACTGTTCCGCTTCCTTTGCGCCAACGGCTTTGAACATCATGTGGCGATGGTCCGAACCCCCGTCGCCCGCATCATTGACGAGGCCGCCGGAAAATATCTAGGCTGGCGCACCCATTGGCACAATATGCCCGACGAACTGGATGTCCCGGTCATATGACTTGGATAGTGGCATTTTCGAGTTATGGGTCTATCGGAGGAGATTTTTCATGAAAAGAAATGTTTGCGCGGCAATGGCTTTCGCCCTGTTCCTGATTACCGCCGGCGCCGGCGCCGGTCAACAGCTTGTGATCTGGTCGCAACCCTACAGCCAACAGGCTGAAGAGGAGATCGACTCCATAATAGCCGATTACAATAAGGCCAACCCCGGCGTCACGGTGATCTATGAACGGCGCAGCAACAACGATCACAAGGTGGCGCTTCGCGTCGCCGCATCGGGAAAGAAGGGGCCGGACATCTATCAGATGTGGGGCGGCCTTGGCCTTGGCGGCGAATTCGTCAACGCCGGATTCAGCGCGCCGTTGAACAAGTATTACGACGAATACGGCTGGGACGACGAATTGTTGACCGCGTCCTTGTCGGATTCCCGCCGCTACCGCGGCGACGAGCGTCACGGCGTGCCGTTCCGCGTCAACGCCCAGGGACTGTATTACAATAAGAGGCTGTTCGAAAAAGCCGGCGTAACCAAGATTCCGGAAACCTACGACGAGCTTGTCGAGGTGTGCGAAAAGCTAAAGGCCGCGAAAATCCCGGCCATCACCTTCGGCGGCAGCGTCAACTGGTTCCTAATGCGCCTCGTCGACGTCCTTCTAGAAAAGAATTGCGGCGCCGCGGATCACGACAAATTGATCGCCATGGAACTCGACTGGTCCACCCATCCCGGAGTTCTCAAAACTTTCGAGGAACTCGAACTTTGGAGCGACAACTATATTCTCAAGCCATTCATGGGCATGGGCGCCGACCAATCCCGGACGCTCTTTTACAACGGCCGCGCCGCCATGCAGCTCGAATCCGATGCCCAGATACCGCGCATCCAGGCGAACGCGGATATCAACGACTTCGACTTTTTCCTCTTCCCCACGGGCACCAATCGCCTCTATTTTTACGCCGAATTGTGGTATGTGAACGAAAACAGCCGGATGAAGGACCAGGCCGCCAAATTCATCGACTATTTCGTCTCCAGGGACATTCAGCAACGCCTCATCGGCAAGCTTGGCATAGTCTCCGTCAACACCTCCGTCACCTATGGCGGCGCCGGCGATCTGCCGATCAGCGCGAAATGGCGCGAAGCCTATGCCGCGCACAATCAAACATTCCCCAACGGCGACCAGGGCTTCCCCCTCGACGTGTGCATGGAATATTTCCGCGTCATCAACGCGGTCGCCTCGGACAAGATGGCTCCCGCCGAGGCGGGAAGGCAGATGCAAATCTTCATCGAAAACAATAAAAGGAAATGAGCGCCATTTAAGGTCTGTCCATAAATAACTTATACATGCTTAGACAGGGAACCGAGTCGCGGCGGTAAATTTTCGCCGTGGTTGGGCAAAAATTTACGGGAGCGACGTTGGTGACGCGGTATAAACTTGTATAAGTTATTCATGGACGAGCCCTTAATAAACCGGGGAGAGGCGGTGATTGCCCGTGTATCCTCTCCCCGGCCTTTGCCAAGCGGGAGAAATCATGCGGAGGCGCTTAATCGACGCGAAATGGCTGGCCGTATACATGCTTGGACCGGCCTTGTTGATTTACCTGGTTTTCGCCGTGTATCCGTCCGTCAACGTCCTATATCTCAGCTTCGTCAAATGGAACGGACTCGATCCGGAGAAAGTGTTCGTAGGGCTTGAAAACTACCGCTATATTTTCCAAAATGACCCGGTGTTTTGGAAAGCGTTCAACAATACGATGATCTGGACGTTCCTGTCCCTCGTCTTCCCCCCTCTGATTGGCTTCGTTCTCGCCTTGGCCCTGAATCAGCGAATTTGGGGTAGAAGCGCATTACGGGCGATATTTTATATGCCGGTGATTATCGCTTCCATCGCCGTTGCCACAATGTGGCGCTGGATGTACGATCCCTTTTACGGGGTGATCAACTGGACTCTTTCCCATCTTGGCCTGGATTTCCTGATTCAGGACTGGCTTGGCGACGGCGATATCGCCATCTACTCGATTTTCGTGGCCTTTGTATGGCAGTCCGTCGGCACCTGCATGGTTCTTTTCCTCGCCGGCCTGCAAAACGTATCCCTCACGCTAATCGAAGCGGCCAGGATCGACGGTGCCAGCCGATGGAACGTTTTCCGCCATGTCACACTGCCCGCCGTCAGTTCGACGATCGCCATCGTCCTGGTTCTCACCGTCATCAATTCACTAAAGGCCTTCGACATCGTTTACGGCATGTCGGGCGGAGGCATTTTTGAGGACACGCAGATATTGGCTTTGTGGACCTTCGTCCAGTCGATGAATATTTTCGATTTCGGTCGCGGAAGCGCCATTGCCGTCATCCTGATTCTTCTCTCGATGGTGGTGGTCGTTCCCTATATGTTCTGGCTGGACACAAGGAGGAACAAGGCATGATTTCCCACAACGGTTCGGACGGCGGCGGTATGCGCGATAGCATGGGGAAAATCGATCCGCTGCTGGTGGCGTTGTGGGCCGCGCTCATCGTCTGCGCCCTTGTTTGGCTGGTGCCTCTCGTGTTCATCGTCTTTACCTCCTTGAAAACGGAAAACGACATATTCAATTCCCCCGCTTTCATGCCGCCGTCGTCGGTGTTTTTCGCCAACTACGCCGACGCTTGGCGGAGGGGGAACTTCGGCGTCACCTTCCTGAACAGCGTCGTCATAACCTTCATCAAGGTTCCTCTCGGCCTTGTTCTCGCCGCCATGGCGGCGTATGTTCTGGCGCAGATGGAAGTGCGCTGGAAAAAGTTCCTCTTCGTCCTTTTCATCGTGGGGACCATGTTGCCGTTCAAGGTGATGCTCGCGCCGCTTTTTGCCATGGTCAACAGCCTGGGCCTGATAGACACCTATGTGGGCGCCATCCTGCCTTATATCGCTTTCGGGGTGCCGTACCAGATTTTCATTCTGCACGGTTTCTTCTCCGGCGTTCCGAAAGAGTTGACCGAGGCGGCGCTCATCGATGGCGCCTCGCATTTCACCATTTTCCGCCGAATTTTTCTTTCACTGTCGTTGCCGGCGCTGGCGGCGTTGTTCATTTTGGATTTCGTCAGCACCTGGAATGAATTCGCCATGGCGCTGGTGCTGCTTCAAAACAGCGGAATGTGGACCCTGCCGCTTGGATTGATGGTTTTCCAAGGGCAATTCGAGAATGTCTATGGCCCCTTGAACGCCGCCATAGTCATGACCATTCTTCCCGCGACCATCGTATACCTCATTTTCCAGAGATATTTCGTCAGTGGCCTCGCCGCGGGCGCGGTGAAGGGATAAAAGATCGTCCCGAACAACCTGATTTCATATTACTCCGCTTGCATCCTCAAAAAAACCGCGTGGAGGAAAGCATGACGAGCGTCAATACGGTGGGAAAATGGGATATATTTGAAATCGCCGTCCCGGGGCCCTCGGGCAACAATCCATACTTGAATGTCGAATTGCAGGCCGTGTTTTCGTTTTTCTCGCGGGAAGTGACCGTTCCCGGATTTTACGATGGCGACGGCGCCTACCGCATCCGGTTCATGCCGGACAGGGAGGGCGAGTGGACGTATCGCACCCGCTCGAACGCCGCCGAACTGAATGGAAAGTCGGGAAGCTTCATCTGCGCGGAGGCGAATTCCGGGAATCGCGGCCCGGTGCGCGTGCGCAACCGCCATCATTTCGCCTACGCCGATGGCGAACCCTATTTCCCTTTCGGCACCACTTGCTATGCCTGGACGCATCAACCACTGGATATGCAGAAACAAACCCTCGATACGCTCAAAACCGCCGGATTCAATAAAATCCGCATGTGCGTCTTTCCCAAGCACTACATTTACAACGCCAACCCGCCGCTCCATGACGTGTATGCGCGGATAGACGATGAAACGCTCGATTTCGATCGCCCCAATTTCGCCGCTTTCCGGCATTTCGAAACTCAGATAGGCGAGTTGGCCAAATTGGGAATCGAGGCCGACGTCATCCTGTTCCATCCCTACGATCGCTGGGGCTATTGCGCAATGAGCCGGGAGCAGGATTACCGTTATTTGAAATATGTCGCGGCGCGCCTCGCCGCCCACCGGAACGTCTGGTGGTCGCTCGCCAACGAATTCGACTTCATCCTTGACGCGAAGCCGATGGAACACTGGGACCGCTGTTTTCAGGTGGTCGAGGAAAACGACCCCTATGGCCATCCGAAATCCATCCACAACGGCGACCCGGAAATCAGCTATAACCACCGGAAGCCGTGGGTGGATCATGTGTGCGTCCAGAACTCCGAGGTCAAAAAAGCCGATGAGTGGCGGAGCGTCTGGGGCAAGCCGGTCGTGAACGACGAGCTTGAATACGAGGGGGACATTCCACGCCCCTGGGGCAACATCGGCGCACGCGAACTGGTGCACCGCTTTTGGATGATGGTCATGCGGGGCTGTTACGCGGGGCACGGCGAAACGTATATGCATCGGGACGATCTGCTCTGGTGGGCCAAAGGCGGGGAATTGCGGGGGGAAAGCTGGAAGCGAATCAAATTTCTCCGCGAACTGGTCGAAGCCGACGTCAAAAACGGATTGACCCCTCTTACCCGCGCGGACAACCGGGCCTTCTCGCGCATATTCGCCGCCTATGACGATGGCGTCCGCTTCATCTATTTTGGCGAACACCAACCGAGGCAATGGGCCATAGGCCTTCCCATGGACGACGGAGACTACGACTTGAGCCTTATCGACATCTGGAATATGACCGTCACCCCCCTGGAAAAGGCCCCGCTTCCCGTTTCGCCCGCTTTGCGGCAAACGGGGGGAAAGGTTATGGGCGGCGCGCCGGAGGCCGCTTTCGGCGTTATCCTGCCCGGCGAGCCGTACCTGGCGGTGAGGATAAGGGACAGGAAGGCGCGCCGGGGCGCCGACCAATTCCGAGGAGGGGAGCGGTTATGGCTTCGGTCCGCATCGACGACGTAAAAAAAAGTTTCGGCCCGATCTCGGTGATCAATGGAGTTTCCATCGACATCGGCGATGGCGAGTTTGTTGTACTGGTCGGCCCATCGGGTTGCGGAAAATCAACTTTATTGCGCATGATCGCCGGCCTCGAGTCGATTACCGCCGGAACAATCCGCATTGGCGATCGCGTGGTGAACAATCTGCAACCCAAGGATCGGGACATCGCGATGGTTTTTCAAAACTACGCGCTCTATCCACAGATGACGGTGGCGCAAAACATGGGATTTTCGTTGGAAATGAGCGGGGTTAAGAAGGATTTAATTGAAGAGAAGGTCGGCAAGGCGGCCGATATCCTCGGGTTGGAATCGTTATTGGCGCGCTATCCGCGCCAGTTGTCCGGCGGGCAACGCCAACGCGTCGCCATGGGCAGGGCGATAGTCCGCGCCCCAAAGGTATTCCTTTTCGACGAGCCGCTGTCCAACCTGGACGCGAAACTTCGCGTCCAGATGCGCGCCGAAATCAAGAATCTGCAAAACCGCCTCAGCACCACGACAGTCTATGTGACACACGATCAGATCGAGGCCATGACCATGGCCGACAAGATTGTGGTGATGAACAGGGGAAATATCGAACAGACAGGTTCGCCGCTGGAACTATACGACAAACCCGCCAACACCTTCGTGGCCGGGTTCATTGGTTCGCCGGCGATGAACTTCATTCTCGGCACCTACCACATCAAAAACGGCGCGTCCTATGTCGGCACCGGGGACGGCGGCGTTCTTAATCTTGGGCGGACTCCGGGAATGGCCGATGGCACGCCGGTACTTTTCGGCATAAGGCCCGACGAAATAGGCATTGACGAACAGCACGGCTCCCGGGCGGTTGTCGAGGTGGTCGAACCCACCGGTTCTGAAACATATGTTGTGGCGCGGTTGTGCGGGCAAGCTGTTACCTGTGTTTTCCGTGAAAGGATTTCGTTCCGTCACGGCGATACCATAAGCTTATCATTCACCTCGAAAAATGCGCATTTTTTCAACGAAAAAGATGGAAGAAGGATTGCCTGAGCCGTCAAAACCGGGCGCATCCCGCATTCGTCAACGCCGCAGTGCCATTTTTTTCAAAAGAATCGTTGAGGCCCGCCCCGCAAGGGCGAGGCGCTTCCGGGACGGGCAAAACGGCCCGGAAGCGCGTTCGGGCGGGACGGGCCCGTCCCCCGCCCGCCGACGGCCGGAAAGACGGGTTCCGGGATCGGCCGGGCGGGGGAACGGACCGGGCGGGGGGTCAGAAGGCCGGCAATTGTCGGCCCCAGGCCCGGCAACGTTCCTGATCGTCTCCCTCGGGGGCCAGATGAACGGCCAAGCCTTCATCCGCCAATTGGGCGCCATGTCCCCGCAGGCGTTCGGCCCAACTGCGCAGCCATTCCCCGTCGCCCCAATCATAGGAGCCGAACAGGCCGATTTTGCGGTCCTGGATCGACTTGCTTAATTCCTCCACAAATGGCTCCATTTCCTGTTCCTCGATCACCTCGGCTCCCATGGCCGGCGACCCCAGGGCGATCCGGTCAAAGCCCAGCGCCTCGGCGACGGAAGCGTCGGAAACGCTTTTGCAGGTCACCTCGGCGCCGGCGGCCGCGGCTCCCTCGGCAATCAACTCCGCCATGCGGGCGGTGTTGCCGGTGCCCGACCAATAGACGACAATTATCCTGGCCATGCTTCCTCCTTGGTTGATTTTCTTTAAAAGCCCACTTAGGGTCCGCCCAAAAATAACTTATACATGTTTAGACAAGGAACCAAACCGCTCCCGTAAATTTTCGCCCGTGGTTGGGCAAAAATTTACGGGAGCGACGTTGGCGACGCGGTATAAACTTGCATAAGTTATTTTTGGACGAACCCTTACGCCGACCGCGGCTGAAAACAAGGGTATCCGGCCCGCCGCCCCAGGCGATCCGCCACCTCCGGGAAACCGAACCCCACCCCCAGCAGCCGGGCGGTCCCGTCCTTGACGGCCCGGCAATCCAGAAAAAAACGGCGGGCGGTCTCCGGATCGCCGTAGGCTTTCCAGCCGCCCGTCGGTCCGGCCCCGGCCCCGCCAAAACGCATGAAGCGGCGCACCTCGGAGGGGGGATAACCGAGAAACAAGCCGACTTCGTGGGGAAATCGGCCGGAACGGCATTTTTCCCCCAGCCGCTCGATCATGGCCGAAAGATTGAATCCCGCCACCGGGTAATCCGCTTCGGCCAAGAGCTGCCGCGCCCCGGCGTCCTCCAGCGCCCTCCGGACCAGGCCCGGGCGATAGCACAGGAGGAGCGGGTCCGGAACCGGAGTCAATTCGGCCAATTGAATTCCCAACTCCCGGCGGATCCGATCCCGGTTTTCCCGCCAGGCCGGCAGACGCTCCCGGGCCGCCAACCGAAGCAGGTTGGCCGGCGCCATCCCGGCCAGGGTGGGAGAGGCATGATAGGCGATGAGGCAACCCAAATAATCGGCGTCGCCCAGCCGCCGCAGCCTTCGCATCATGATCACCACCCAGGGCGACGCCGGCATTATCCATTTCCCCCGCAACGGAAAGCCCAAATAGTTTTATGATTAAAACATAGGGGCCCAAAAAAACTCCCAGGTTCGTTTCCGCCCCAGAAGCCAAGGGAGTCCGATATTTGTTTTATATATAAAACTAAAGTCCGGTCAAGAAAAATCGCCGGCTTTTTCGTTTTTTTTTTAATCGCCTCTCCCGCCGGGCGATTCGTGGCGGCCCGGACCTGTTTGAAAACCGCCTCCGAGTATAAAATTGCTTTTATAAATTTCCCTGGATTTTCGGTAAAGGTTGACATCCTCCGATTCGGGCGCTATA
Source organism: Planctomycetota bacterium (assembly GCA_031270145.1). GTDB lineage: Bacteria > Planctomycetota > SZUA-567 > SZUA-567 > SZUA-567 > JAJBSZ01. Next base: position 558 of record JAISYD010000076.1, on the reverse strand, counting down.
CTTTGGAGGATGGGAACAAGCGGAGTCCGATTCTGGAACGAACAGGCTTTGCCATTCGCAACGTAAGGGTCTATCCAAAAACAAGTACTACATGTTTAGACAAGGAACCGAGTCGCGACAGTAAATTTTTGCCATAGGTTAGGCAAAAATTTACGAGAAAGGCGAAGGTGACGCGGTATAAACTTGTAGTAGTTGTTTTTGGACGAGCCCTAAATAGGCGTCGATTTTCTTGACAACCCCAAAATTTTGGCGATTCCTTTCTGGGCTGGCATTGCCGATCCGCCCAGACGCCTTGCCAACGCAACCCGGGAGAAACGCTTGAGAACGATGTATTTCATGATGAACCGGCTCTCGGCGGTCGTCAATAAGGCGTTAAGCTTGATTGCCGGCGTGTTGATCGCCTTGTGCGCGGCCGCCCTGTTGTTTCAGGTGTTGTATCGTTTCGTCATTGTCAAATTCTTCACCTTTTCCTTCCCTTTCACCGAGGAATTTGCCCGTTACGCGCTTATTTGGTCGGCGTATCTTTGCTTGGGAATGGGACTGAGGGAGGGAGGCCAG
>JAISYD010000035.1 GCA_031270145.1 Planctomycetota bacterium | reverse complement strand
GGTACAGTTGCCCACTCAGTGGGCGCAATGCAATACGAATGAAAAAATGTAGTGAAGACTTTTTCAAACCAACCCTTATTTATCAATGACTTACAATTTTCAGTGGGGAACTTGGGCTAGCGTTGTAGTGCTAAAACCTCGCGCGTAAATAATGAATGATCAGCCATACCGCTATGATACGCCAACTTCTACCGAATGGCAAGTCACTTTTCGCAAAATGAGTACTGAACGCTTACGTTTATTTTTTCGAGCGACACCCCGAAGAGGCTGGCCTGGGGGTCCTGAATGGGGCTGATTCTCGGCTTCATTTTGCAAGCTTTCCATGGAGAAAGAGGTGAAATCCTGCAAAAGATCATAGCGCATTCTCATGAAAATGCAGCTAAAATATTCGATTTTATGCGAATTTTTCAAGGTTCCTGCCATTTTTCAGGGACGACTACTTAAAAATACAGCAAACGATGACCGCGACGCCGATTTTTTTAACAGAACAAATCGGTTGGCCAAAAACATCTCTTGACCAACCGACAATTTTGTCGGAGAGCTAACAAAATTGTCGTGTTTTTTATGACCGGCCCACCAACCGCAAAAATATTTTCCCTGAAATGTTTTATTGGGCAATGCGCCGAGAACTTCCAAAGATAACCGTTTTTGTCCGCGGCCGAGGCGGGAGGATGGGTTATAAATTTTTTACCTTCCAGCGATTATGGAAGTTGTAAGTAATGCAAATGGCCGGGCAACCGGGGCGGCGGGGCCAGGAGCGTCTTTGGACATTGCCCTGGCGGTTGATTGCTTGGCAAAGTGGCAGATTATTTGTAGTGATGTTGGACTAGGCGGGATTCAAGTCCGGACGAAGGGTTCGTTTCGGCGGTTTTGGCCTATGGCCGATGGAGATGACAATGGGCAAGCAAGAGTGTTGCTGCGGTTGCGGTTCCGAAAGCGTCGCCGAAAGTTTTGGCAGCGATTGTTTCAACCTCAAGACCATGAAGGAATATCTTTCCGAACGAGTTTTCACCGCCATCCAGGCCACTATCCGCGACGGGGCCCCCCTGAATCCGGCCATTGCCGATGAAGTCGCCAACGGCATGCGGACCTGGGCCCTGAAAAAGGGGGCGACGCATTTCACCCATTGGTTCCAGCCCCTGACCGGCAGCACGGCCGAGAAGCACGAAGCCTTTATCTTTCCCGATTTCAACGGCGGGGTAATCTCCCAATTCACCGGCAAGGATCTGGTTCAGGGCGAGCCAGACGCCTCCTCCTTCCCGTCTGGCGGCATCAGGGCCACTTTCGAGGCCAGGGGGTACACCGCCTGGGATCCCACCAGCCACGCCTTCGTCTCCAACGCCGACACCGCTCGCGCCGTCCTTTGCATCCCCTGCGTGTTCTGCGGCTACAACGGCGAGGCGCTGGACGTCAAGACCCCGCTCCTGCGCTCCCAGGCCGCCCTAGTCAAGCAGCTCAAGCGGGTCGGCGAGATTTTCGCCGTTCCGGAAACGAGCCGCCCCCACGCCACCTTGGGGCCGGAGCAGGAATATTTCCTGATCGACAAGGCGCTTTACGACCGGCGGCCCGACATCGCCATGTGCGGCCGCACCTTGTTCGGCCGCCGCCCGGCCCGCCATCAGCAGATGGAGGATCACTACTTCGGCCGCATCAAGCCCCGGATACTCGATTTCATGGCCGATGTCGATTTCCGCCTGTGGCGCCTGGGCGTCCCCGGCAAAACCCGCCACAACGAGGTGAGCCCGGCCCAATTCGAGCTGGCTCCGGTTTTCGAGGAGCAGAACCTTTCGGTGGATCACAATCTGGTGGTCATGCAGACGCTCCAGGACACCGCCCGGGATCACGGCTTGGTCTGCCTGTTGCATGAAAAGCCCTTCGCCGGGGTCAATGGTTCGGGCAAGCACAACAACTGGGCCATAGTCGGTACCGACGGCAAAAACTGGTTCGCCCCCGGCGAAACCCCCCATGAGAACGCCAAGTTCCTCTTCATGGTCGTAGCCACCCTTAAGGCGATAGACACCCATGCCGCCGCCATCCGGGCATCGGTGGCTTTCGCCGGCAACGATCACCGGCTGGGCGCCAACGAAGCGCCCCCCGCCATCCTCTCCGTCTATCTGGGCGACCAATTGGAGGACATCATCGACCAGATCGAGGCCGGTGGGGTCAAGTCCAGCAAAAAGGGCGGCAGCATCGAAATCGGCGTCTCCACCCTGCCGGTCCTGGCCCGCGACGTCACCGACCGCAATCGCACCTCGCCTTTCGCCTTCACCGGCAACAAGTTCGAATTCCGGGCGGTTGGCTCCAGCCAAAGCTGCGCCGAGCCGAACACCATCCTCAACTTGGCTATGGCCAACGCCCTGGACGAGATGTGCGGCGAATTGCTGGCCAAATTGCCCGGCGGCAAGCCGCCGCACGGCGACGGCAGGCACACCAAGGAATTCCACTCCGCCCTGCAGGCGGTGCTGCAGGAGACGGTGAAAGCCCACAAGCGGGTGGTTTACGCCGGCGACGGATATGTGCAGAGCTGGCAGGAGGAGGCCGCCAGGCGCGGCCTGCCGAACCTCCGCTCCACCCCGGAGGCGCTGGAGGTTTTGCTCAAGCCCGAGACCATCAAGCTGTACAAGAAATACGGCGTGCTTTCCGAGCGCGAATCCAAGTCCCGCTACGAGGTCTATATCCACGCCTGGAAACAGATCGTGGAAATGGAGGGCGGCTGCGCCTTGGATTTGGCCCGCACCTTCATCCTGCCGGCCGCGCTGGAGCAGGAGGGCATCCTCGCCGCCTCCCTCGAGACCGCCAAGAGCCTGGGCCGCGGCGACAAGGCCCGCGCCGCCGCCTACGCCAAGGTGGCCGGGCTGGTGGAGGGGCTTTACCAGACCGCCGACGCGCTGGAACAGGCGCTGGCGGACGACGCCAAAAAGGTCACCCCCGCCCTGGCCTCCCTGCGGGAGATTGTGGATCAGCTCGAGGCGCTTTGCCCGGATCGGATTTGGCCCTTTCCCTGCTACGGCGAAATGTTCTTCCAGGTTTGAGGTTTTTCCCATAAACGACGCGCGGGGACGGTCCAGGCGGACCGTCCCCGCTAGTGCCGGCCCGCGGCGCTGGAGCCGGCGGCAAGCGGAAAGCGGTTATGAAAAGAATCGGCCTTTACGATCCAGCCTTCGAGCATGATGCCTGCGGCGTCGGTTTTGTCTGCAACCTGGACGGCAGCGCCTCCCACGAGGTGGTGCGCCTGGGACTGTCGGCCCTGTGCAACCTGAGCCACCGGGGAGCCGCCGGGGCCGACTCCGACACCGGCGACGGCGCCGGCGTCATCATCAGGATACCCGACGCCCTTTACCGGCGCTTGCTGCCCTTCGCCCTGCCGCCGGCCGGCGGCTATGGCGTGGGCATGTTTTTCATGCCCGGCGGGAATGACGGCGGGGGCTTGCGGGAGGAGGTCGACCGGATCGCCGCCGCCGAGGGCTGGCGGACGCTGGGCTGGCGCGACGCGCCGCTGCGCCCGGAAAGTCTGGGCCGGGCCGCCGCCGCCGTCATGCCGGCCATCCGGCAGCTTTTTCTCGCCCCCCACCATGAATTCGAGCCGTTTTCCGATGATTTGGAGCGGAAACTTTACGTCCTCAGGAAGCGCGTCGAGTCAGGCATCGGCCTGGAGGCGGACAAATTTTACATTCCCAGCCTATCGTCCCGCGTCGTCGTCTACAAGGGCATGATGCACGCCGCCCAGGTGGGCAAATTCTACCGGGATCTGGAGGAGGACGATTGCGTCTCCTCCTTCACGGTGATGCACCAGCGCTACAGCACCAACACCTTTCCGTCCTGGCGGGTGGCCCAGCCCATGCGCTGGTTGGCCCACAACGGGGAGATCAACACCCTGCGCGGCAACCGCAGCTGGCTGGAGGCCAGGAGCAACCTTCTGTCCTCTCCCCTCTTCGGCAACGACATCGGGAAAATCCATCCCATCCTGGATCCAGACACCAGCGATTCCGCCAGCCTCGACAACGCCTACGAATTGCTGCTGCGGGGCGGCCGGAGCCTCGATCACGTCATGGCCATGCTCATTCCCCAGGCTTGGGGCCAGAAATATCCCATGGGTCCGGATCTGCGGGGCTTTTTTGAATTCCACGCCGGCTTGATGGAGCCCTGGGACGGCCCGGCGGCGGTGGTTTTCACCGATGGCCTCCGGGTCGGCGCCAGCCTCGACCGCAACGGCCTGCGCCCCGCCCGCTATTCCGTCACCAAGGGCGGGCTCATGGTTTTCGCCTCAGAAACCGGGGTGGTGAACCTGCCGGCGGCGGAGGTGGCGGAAAAGGGCGCCCTGCGGCCCGGGCAACTGCTGGTGGCCGATATCGGCAACGGCCGGCTGATCGACGATTACGCCGCCAAGACTCGGCTGGCCCGCCGCCGCCCCTACCGGCGCTGGGTGAAGGAAAACCGACTGGAAATCCCCGGCCTTTTCGCCGATCCGGTGGATTTGACCGTCAACGCCGGGGCGCTGCCCTTCCGGCAGCGGTTGTTCGGCTACACCCGCGACGACCTGGACATACTCCTCGATCCGATGGCCTCGAAAGGCGCCGAGCCGGTGGGTTCGATGGGCGCCGACACCCCGCTAGCCGTGCTTTCCGATCAGCCGCAGCTGCTGTTTTCCTATTTCCGCCAGCAGTTCGCCCAGATCACCAATCCGCCCATGGACTCGATCCGGGAAGAATTGGTCATGTCCATCATGACCTTCATCGGCAACCCCCCGAACATCCTGGACGAATCGCCGACCCAGGCCAGGCTTTTGAAACTCACCCGGCCCATCCTTTCCAACGAGGACATGGCGAAACTGCATTTGCTCGAAATCCCGCAATTCAGCTGCGTGACCCTGGACGCGGTCTTCGACGCCCCCGCCGGGAAGGACGCCCCGGGCGAGGCGCTCGAGCGCGGCCTGACCCGCCTGGAGCGCGAGGCCAACGACGCGGCGCGGGCCGGCGCCAAGATCATCATCCTTTCCGACAAGCGCGCCAGCCTCGACAAGCTGCCCATCCCTTCCATCCTGGCGGTGGCGGCGGTCAACCGCCGCCTGCTCATGGACGGCTCCCGGGTGGGCATCGGTCTGATCTGCGAGTGCGGCGACGCCCGGGAGGTGGCGCACCTGGCCCTTATTTTCGGGGTCGGCGCCTCGGCGGTGAACCCCTGGCTCGCCTTCGACGCCGTGGTCAACCTGGCGGCGCGGCAGGAATTGTCGGAGCGCCTGAGCCCGTCCGCAGCCCTGGACAACTATATGCATGCCGTGGAGAAAGGCCTTTTGAAGACCATGTCCAAGATGGGCATCTCCACCCTGCGCGGTTACCGGGGCGCCAAGGCGTTCGAGGCGGTCGGCCTGGGCCGGGATCTGATGGAGCGCTATTTCACCGGCATCCCCTCCCGAGTGGGAGGCGTCGGCCTGGCGCAAATCGAGCGGGACGCCGTCGCCCGGCTGGAGGCGGCCAGACCCCTTTGGCGGAACCAGGAATCCAAGCAAAGCACCATCCGCCGGAACATTGGCAGCCTGGCGCCCGCTCCCGGGCCGGAGGAGCCGCTCCCGACCGGGGGGATCTACCGTTTCCGCAAGGACGGCGAGCGCCACCTGTGGACGCCGGAGACCATCACCCTGCTGCAAAAGGCGGTCAGGGCGAACGACGTCGGCGCCTACCGCGAGTACGCCGCCCGCATCAACGATCAGGCCAAGTCCGCCTGCACCTTGCGCGGGCTCTTGGCCTTCAAGAAGGCGGCCAGGCCGATCCCGCTGGAGGAGGTGGAGCCGGTGGAATCGATCCTCCGCCGCTTCGTCACCGGGGCGATGTCATTTGGCTCCATTTCCGATCGGGCGCACGAGACCATGGCCCTGGCCATGAACTCCATCGGCGGCCGCTCGAACAGCGGCGAGGGCGGCGAGGATCCCAGCCGCTATCCGAGGGATCCGGATGGGGGCTGGCGCCGCTCCGCCACCAAGCAGGTGGCGAGCGGCCGGTTCGGGGTGACCATCGAATACCTGGTGAACGCGGCCGAACTGCAGATCAAAATCGCCCAGGGGGCGAAGCCGGGCGAGGGCGGGCAGCTCCCGGGGCACAAGGTGGATTACGAAATCGCCCGGGTCAGGCACTCCACCCCCGGCGTCACCCTGATTTCACCGCCGCCGCATCACGACATTTACTCCATTGAGGACATCGCCCAGCTTATTTACGATCTCAAGCGCGCCAACCGGGCCGCCAAGGTGTCGGTCAAGCTGGTGTCCGAGGTCGGGGTGGGCACCATCGCCGCCGGCGCCGCCAAGGCCGGGGCGGATCTGGTGCTGATCTCCGGCCATGACGGCGGCACCGGGGCCTCGCCCCTGTCGTCGATCCGCCACGCCGGCTCCCCCTGGGAGATCGGCCTGGCCGAGGCGCAGCAGACCCTGTCGCTGAACGGGTTGCGCGGCCGGGTGCGGCTTCAGGCCGACGGCCAACTCAAAACCGGCCGCGACGTGGTCATGGCCGCCTTGTTCGGGGCGGACGAATTCGGCTTCGCCACCGCCGTTCTAGTGTCGATGGGTTGCATCATGATGCGCAAGTGCCACACCAACGGCTGCCCGGTGGGCATCGCCACCCAGGATCGCCGGCTGATAGCCAGGTTCGCCGGCGAGCCCGGGCATGTCGTCAACTTTTTCCGCTTCATCGCCCAGGAGGCGCGGGAAATCATGGCGGAAATGGGATTTTCCTCCTTCCAGGAGATGGTGGGGCGGGTGGACCGGCTGGAGATGAACGGGGAGTCGACGGTTTGGCGGGAAAGGGGATTGGACTTTTCCGCCTTGCTGCGCCGGCCGGACGGCGACGCCCTGCGCTTCGAGCCGGAAAAGGGCGGGGCGCCGGCCAAGCCCGAGTCGGACCTGGAAAAAATCTTCATTCCCATGGTCGAGGAGTGCCTGAAAACCGGGAAACCCGTGCTGGCGTCAGCCGCGGTGGCCAACACCGATCGGGCGGTGGGAACCCGAGCGTCCGGCATCATCGTCGCCGCCAGGGGGGCGGCGGGGCTGGAGGAGGACACGGTGGTTTTGCGCCTGACGGGGACGGCGGGCCAGTCGTTAGGGGCCTTCGGCGCCCGCGGGCTCACGCTTGAGCTGACCGGCGAAGCCAACGATTACGTCGGCAAGGGGCTTTCCGGCGCCAAGATTATCATCCGTCCACCCGACGAGGCCGGCTATCCGCAGGGCGACAGCATGATCGCCGGCAACGTCTGCCTTTACGGGGCGACCAGCGGCGAGGTCTACCTTTGCGGCCGGGCGGGGGAGCGTTTCGCCGTCCGCAACAGCGGGGCCACGGCGGTGGTCGAGGGGGTGGGCGATCACGGTTGCGAATACATGACCGGCGGCAGGGTGGCGGTGCTTGGCTCCACCGGCATGAATTTCGCGGGCGGCATGTCCGGAGGCATCGCCTACGTCTATGACGCGGACGGGCTTTTCGACAACCGCTGCAATTTGGAGATGGTGGATCTCGACATCATGGACGCGCGGGACGAGCGCGATTTACTGCGCCTCTTGGAGAGGCACGCGCTCTTCACCGGCAGCGCGGCGGCCAGGCGGATAATCGACAACTGGGATCGGGAAAAGACCCGCTTCGTCAAGGTCTTTCCGATGGAATACCGCCGCGTGCTGGGGGAGATGCTTAAAGCCGATGCCGATATCCCGAGACGGGAAAACGAATTTGCCTGATCGATTCCGGAGGGGCGCGCCCTCCGCGACTGGCCACGACTACGGAAGGGGGAAACGACATGGAATTGTATTCGTCAGTTGACACCATCTGGGTGTTGTTGGGGGCGATCCTGGTGTTTTTCATGCAGGCCGGCTTCACCATGGTCGAAATCGGCTTCAACCGCAACAAAAACACCGGCAACCTGGTGATGAAGAACGTCATCGACTTCTGCATCGGCTCGGTCGCCTTTTGGTTCATCGGCTTCGGCCTCATGTTCGGCGACGGCAACGGCTTCATCGGCGCCCTGGACTTTTTCTGGCGGGGCGACTACCGGGCCCTGACCCCCACCTTTCCGCCGGCCGCCTTCCTGATTTTCCAGACCGTGTTCTGCGCCACCTCCGCCACCATCATCTCCGGCGGCATGGCGGAGCGCACCAAATTCTCGGCCTACTGCCTGTACAGCCTGGCCATGAGCATGCTGATATACCCGATTTCCGGCCACTGGATATGGGGCGGCGGCTGGCTGTCCAAGCTCGGCTTCCATGACTTCGCCGGCTCCACCGCCGTCCACCTGGCGGGCGGCGTCGCCGCCATCGTCGGCGCGAAGATACTGGGCGCCCGCATCGGCAAGTACGACGCCAAGGGCAATTCCCGGGCCATCCCCGGCCAAAGCCTGGCCATGGGCGCCCTGGGCGTGTTCATCCTCTGGTTCGCCTGGTTCGGCTTCAACGGCTGCTCCACCGTCTCCGCCACCGGCGACGCCAGCCTGCTCGCCATGTCCTCGATCATGGTCACCACCAATCTTTCGGCCGCCGTTGCCGCCTTGACCTGCATGATCGTCACCTGGCTGCGTTTCGGCCGGCCCGACGTGTCCATGACCCTGAACGGGGCGCTGGGCGGCTTGGTCGGCATCACCGCCGGCTGCGACGTCGTGTCGCCGGCCGGCGCGGCGGTCATCGGCCTGGTTTCCGGCCTGGTCCTGATCTGGGGCATCGATTTCGTCGATCAGAAGCTGAAAATCGACGATCCGGTCGGCGCCTTCGGCGTCCACGGCCTCTGCGGCGCGGTCGGCACCATCCTCACTGGCGCCCTCGCCTTGGACGGCGGCCTGTTCTACGGCGGCGGCTTCAACTTTCTCGGGATCCAGACGCTGGGCGTGGTCAGCGTCGCGATCTGGGTCGCGGCCGCCATGAGCGTGGTTTATCTCGTCATCAACGCCACCATCGGCCTCCGGGTCTCCCCCTCCGAGGAAATCATGGGCCTGGACATCGAGGAGCACGGCATCGCCACCGATTACCCGGGCTTCATGTCGGACGGCGGCCACATCGGCATCATTGGCCTCAATGGCGAGGCCCCCTCCTATCCCGACGCCCCGGCCGGCGAGGCCAAGGCCGCGGCCGGCAGGAAGCTCACCAAGGTCGAGATCATCACCCGTCCCGAGAAGTTCGCCGAACTCAAGATCGCCCTCCACGCCGTCGGCATCACCGGCATGACCGTGACCAAGGTAATGGGCTGCGGGGTGCAGCGCGGCATTTCCGAATACTACCGCGGGATCGAGGTGGCGGCCAACATGCTCCCGAAAATCTGCGTGGAGATAGTCGTCTCCAAGGTGCCGACGCGGGTCGTGGTGGACGCGGCGAAGAAGGTGCTGCACACCGGCAGGATCGGCGACGGCAAGATATTCGTGTATGACGTGGAGAACGTCATCAAGGTGCGCACCGGAGAGGAAGGTTATGACGCGTTGCAATACACCAACTGAGATGGAGCCGGCGTCGCGGCCGCATAACAAATACCGGCCGGTGGCGGAAAGGCTGGAGGACTTCCGCCCGGTGGAGAAGCGGGCGGCGCCGGAGGAGCTGCGGGACGGCCTGCGGCGCTGCCAGGATTGCGGCATACCCTTTTGCCACGCCGTCGGCTGTCCGCTCGGGAACGCCATCCCTGAGATGAATCTGCACGCCCTGGCCGGGCGCTGGGAAAGGGCGCTGGCGACGTTGCTGGCCACCTCCCCCTTCCCGGAGTTCACGGCCAGGGTGTGTCCGGCCCTTTGCGAGGGCTCCTGCGTGCAGGGGATGCACGAGGAGCCCACGCCCATCCGGCAGACCGAGAAGGAGATTATTGAGCGCGGCTTCGCCAGCGGCTGGATCAAGCCGCTGATCCCGGAGCGCCGCCTCGGCCTCAAAGTCGCGGTTGTCGGCGCCGGGCCCTCCGGGCTCGCCACCGCCTGGCGCTTGTCCCGCGCCGGCGCCCAGGTCACGCTTTACGAAAGCGCCGCCAAGCCCGGAGGGTTTCTGCGCTACGGCATCCCCGACTTCAAGCTGGAGAAGGAGGTCCTGGATCGCCGGATGGAGTTGATGGCCGAGGAAGGGGTGAAATTCGAGTGCGGCGTCGATGTCGGGTTGGATATCGGCGCCAGGCTCCTCAAAAAACGCTTCGACGCCGTGGTTCTGGCCGTGGGTTCGCGCAAGAAGCGGGATCTTGTCGTTCCCGGCCGCGAATTGGCCGGTATCCATTTCGCCACCGACTATTTGTCGGCCCAAAACCGCCTGCTCGGCGGCGAGATCAAGGTCCTGCCGCCGGGTTTCAGCGCCCGGGGCCGCCGGGCGGTGGTGGTCGGCGGCGGCGACACGGGTTCCGACTGCCTGGGGACGGCGCTCCGGCAGGGCGCGAAATCGGTGGCCCAGTTCGAGATTATGCCGGATCCGCCGCCGACGCGGACGCCTGCCAATCCCTGGCCGGAATGGCCCCGCATCCACCGCGATTCCAGCAGCCACGAGGAGGGGGGCGAGCGGCGCTGGAACATCACCACCCTGGAGTTCCTGCCCGGCGACGTCCCGGGGCGGCTGGGCGCCTTGCGCTGCGCCGAGGTCGAATGGCTGGCCAAGGACGGCGGACGTCCGGCACCGGTGCCGCGGCCGGGCACGGAGTTCATCCAGCCCGCCGAGATGGCCATGCTGGCCATGGGCTTCACAGGGGTGGAGGACAATATCCTGTACCGGGAGCTTGGCGTCGCCCTCACGCCCGCCGGCCTGTTGGCCAGGAATCCCGACCAGAGCGTGGCGGACGGCGTCTTCGCCGCCGGCGACGCGGCCAAGGGGCCGTCATTGGTGGTGCGAGCCATGGCCGACGGTCTTGAGACCGCCAAGGCGGTGCTGGCCTGGCATGCCGCCGGCGGCGCGAAAAAAGAAAAGGCCGGCGTCTCGCCCAGGCTGGCCTCGGTGTGACTTCCGACTCCTTGATCAATTATCCTTTTGCGAAACGGACGCCTTCGTGTTTTAATAGGCGGATATTTTCGCGGCGTTTTTTGGAACGCGTTTTTCTGGATCAAGGAGACGGCGGTGCACATTACCAAAAAGATTCTAGCTGACGTTAAAAAGCGGAACCCGAACGAGCCGGAATACCTCCAGGCGGTGGAGGAAGTCCTCGAATCGCTGGCGCCGGTGGTGGACGCCGACAAGCGCTATGTGGAAGCCGGCATCCTCGAGCGCCTGGTCGAACCCGACCGGCAGATAATCTTCCGGGTGCCCTGGGTCGACGACAAGGGCGGGCTCCAGATCAACCGGGGGTTCCGCATCCAGTTCAATTCGGCCATCGGCCCCTACAAGGGCGGCCTCCGCTTTCACCCCTCGGTGAACCTGAGCATCCTCAAGTTCCTCGGCTTCGAGCAGACCTTCAAGAACAGCCTCACGACTTTGCCGATGGGCGGCGCCAAAGGCGGATCCGATTTCGACCCCAAGGGCAAGTCCGACGCCGAGGTCATGCGCTTCTGTCAATCTTTCATGACCGAGCTTTACCGCCACATCGGCGCCGACACCGACGTCCCGGCCGGCGACATCGGCGTGGGCGGCCGGGAGATCGGCTTCCTCTACGGCCAGTACCGGCGGATCGTCAACGAGTCCACCGGCGTCCTCACCGGCAAGGGCCTGGAATGGGGCGGCTCGCTCATCCGCACCGAGGCCACCGGTTACGGCTCCGTCTACTTCGCGGCCGAAATGCTCGCGACCAGGTCCGATGGCCTCAAGGGCAAGACCTGCCTGGTTTCCGGCGCCGGCAATGTGGCTCAGTACACGGTGGAAAAGCTGCTCCAGCTTGGCGCCAAGCCGATCAGCCTTTCCGATTCCGAGGGCAGCGTCATCGACGAGGACGGCATCGACGCCGACAAGCTGGCCTACGTCATGGAACTGAAGAACGTCAGGCGCGGCCGGATCAAGGAGTACGCCGGCAAATTCAGGAAGGTGAAATATCTCGAGGGCGAACGTCCCTGGGGCGTCAAGTGCGATTGCGCCTTTCCCTCCGCCACCCAGAACGAGATATCCGAGTCCGAAGCCAAAACGCTTGTCGACAACGGCTGCGTCCTGGTGTCGGAGGGCTCCAACATGCCGACCGTGCCCGCCGGCGTGGAGATTTTCCTCAAGCATAAAATCCTCTACGGCCCCGGCAAGGCGGCGAACGCCGGCGGCGTGGCGACTTCCGGCCTGGAAATGTGCCAGAATTCGGCTCGCCTGTCCTGGAGCCGCGGGGAGGTGGACGATCGCCTCCGCCGCATCATGCGGGACATCCACAAAAACTGTTGCGACACGGCCGACCGCTTCGGCCATTCCGGCAACTATGTCGTGGGCGCCAATATCGCCGGCTTCATCAAGGTCGCCAACGCCATGTTGGCGCAGGGGATAGTCTGAAGCAAGGGGCGCGGCGGCCGGGAAGAGGTTCCGGACGGGGCATTGGACGGGGCAATCCCAAAGGGGATTGCCCCGTTTTTGGGGCGCTTGAGCCTTGGCCCTTGCGGCGGCATGTTGACAAACGGGCTATTATGGTTAAAGTTGCCGTTGGCGTTGACGGGAATGGACGCCGGCCCGGCCCGTTTCGGGATATGGCGGGAAGCCCGCGGAGAAATCCGGCCGTCTGATGTATTTTGAAAGAGCGCTAGGTTATGGCGGACTGGAAGCGAGAAATTCTGGCGGAGGCGGCCCGGGCCATCCGCCTGGGCATTCTCGAACTGTCCCATGCCGGCCGCGCCGCCCACATCGGCTCCTGCCTGTCGGTCGCCGACATCCTGGCGGCGGTCTACTGGGGCGGGCTGGACATCACCCCGGAAAACGCCGCTTGCCCGGATCGG